>CAYWXG010000005.1:0-74115 GCA_964462445.1 uncultured Barnesiella sp.
CAAAGTAACCATTTAGGGTTGACTCCTGCAAATGGAATCAGCCCTAATTTTTCAATCGCTCAAAAAATTTTAGCGGACAGTAATAAAAAATAATCGAATTACATTAAAATATAGGCTGAGTCATTATAAAAATGGTTCAGCCTTTTCTTGTAAGGTAAGGGAAATAAATTCTATCAATTCTTAATTATTAAGTTCCATAGGTTTGATTGTTATTGCTGTTGCTTCGTAAAGCATGTAAAGGGGTATAAATACGACACATAATGTAAATGGGTCTCCAGTAGGAGTGATAAGTGCAGCTAACACAAGTAGAACCACAACGGCATGACGTCGATATTTACCAAAAAAATTACGTGTAATAAGTCCCATTTTTCCCAATAGCCAACCAAGTAAAGGCATTTCAAATACTATTCCCATCACCAAGATTATCACCGTAAAATTATCCATATATGAGTCAATGGTAATAGTATTAGGAATAGTTTCGCTCAATTGATATGTAGCCAAAAAACGTAGAGTTAAAGGGAAAATCAAGAAATATCCAACGGCAACTCCGAGATAGAACATCATATTACTGGCAACAAATGCCTTTACCGCGGGTTTGCGTTCGTTAGGATATAAAGCCGGAGAAATAAATCCCCAAAGAAGATATATCACGATAGGGAAACCAACAACCAATGCCAATTCAAAAGATGTCGACAAATGTATCGATAATTGTGAAGCCAATCGAGTATTAATCAACGACATTGCAAATGGTTCGTCGGGCGAACCGGAAATAGCATCAAACAATTGATATAACGGAAAATCGCCATTGCATGGAGCCAAAATTATGGCATTAAAAATCTGTGGCATAAAAATAAAAAATAATACCGACAAAAGTACTATTAGAGCACCGATACGAAATAAAACGCCTCTGAGCACATCAAAATGCGCCCAAAACGACATTGAATTATTATCGTTGTTTGCCACAGAATGTAGAAATTCAATAAATATCAATCAACCGCCTTTCGCGGAGATGGATTTATATTATTTATTGTCATTTTCTTTCTTATCGTCAGTAGTATCTGCTACTTCGTTAAGCCCGGATTTAAAACTCTTGATACCCTTTCCTATAGAACGCATCAATTCGGGAATTTTCTTTCCGCCAAACAATAGCAAGATTACGACTAATATAATTATCCATTCCCAACCACGTAGGTTGCCTAAAAATGCTGTCATCATATATTATTGTGATTTATGTTACAAAAATAAGTAATTTATTTGTATAGCCAATCGCTTTTGCACATTATTTAGGGATTAAGTAAATCAGGGTTAAAATAATTGAAAACGCTTCGAGCAAGGTCCAACGCGTGACGAGCTTCACTATCGGGATTAAAAGCAACAGCAGTCTCATAATCAGTTACAGCAGCAGAGTGTTTTTGCAACCGCCACCACAACTTACCTCTCAAGAAATAGCCTTTATCATCTTGTGGATTTTCGCCTATATAACGATTGAGCTCTTCGAGTGCTTTATCTAAATTATTTTCGTCAAATAACTGCCGGATATTTGGTAATGATGTCATCAAATATTAATTTTACACGAAAATACAAAAAGTAAATTATTATGCCAAGATTTTTAAGTTTTATATCATTATTTATAATAATTTCTACCTTTTCAATAAAAGGTGCAGATCCTACAGCAACAAATTTCACCTACAAAGAGTGTCAGGGCTCATGGCTTCCTTATCCTATTCCTGAAACAGCCATTGAAACTCCTGATACACTTACGGCCGTATTCATTAATCATATAGGAAGACACGGTTCGCGTTATCCCTCTTCGCCCAACTCAACATATACATTACTTCGAGCACTTGAACGCGCTGACTCACTCAAGACAATCACTACATTAGGCAAACAGTTGCTCAATCTGACACATTATGTTGCAATTCGCGCCGACAAACAATGGGGAGCACTTGATTCTCTTGGAATAGCAGAACAACGTGGTATTGCATCTCGTATGTATATTAATTATCCGGAATTGTTTATTAATGCTAACGTTTCGGCAATTTCATCGTATTCTCCACGATGCGTAATGTCAATGTATTCTTTTACTCACCAGCTTGATCGTCTTAATAATAAAATAGAAATCACGACATCGTCGGGTAGACAAAACTCTCAGTTGTTGCGACCATTCGACCAAAACAAAGATTACACGGAGTTCATACGCTCGAAAGTGTGGGAAACGCCACTCAATGATTATGCCGATACTCGTATCACTGCTACTCCACTGCGCAAAATTCTGGGTAAAGAATATCCATTGACATTATCCGACACTCGTAGTCTTGCTATGGATTTATATCAATTTTTAGGGGGTCTATCAGCCATGAACATTGAAGTTGACCTAAGTAAATATCTGTCAGTCGAAGAAATCAATGCATCATGGAGTATTTACAATTTGCGTCAATATTTGCAACGTACCGCCTCTGTTTTATCTTCTGTTCCTGCTGAAATAGCCTCTCCGCTCGTTCTTGATTTTATACGCACAACTGATGATGCTATTGCCGGAAAATCTGATGTAACAACTATTTTGCGATTCGGACATGCGGAAACTTTACTTCCACTTTTTTCTATACTCCATTTACAAGGGGCCTATTATCTAACAAACTATTACGATACAGTGGCCCAGCATTTTCAAAATTTCAAGATGGTGCCAATGGGTGCAAATTTGCAGATTGTATTATTTAAATCACAATCAGGCAAACACTACGTACGTTTCGATCTTAACGAACGTGCTATAAATTTAATGCCAAACGATGAACGAATATACATTCCATGGGAAGAGGCACGAGAATACATGATACGTTGCCTTCCGCTTATAGATCAACCATAATCATCCAAAAGAATAAACCTTTTAAGCTCTTTCGTTGTTTTAAAAACATGAAAGGGCTTATTTTTTACATATTATCAATGATAATCGCATTTCATGCTGCCGGCGATAATAAAATTGCAACAAAGCAACAAGTAAAGATATTTTCTGAGTTGCAAAATCAGCTTAAGGACATGAAACAATATACTGCGGAAGCTGTATATGAAATACTATTGCCATCTAACGATAATAAAATCAAATATCATATCGAAATGCAATCTGTTGTAGCAAACGACACTTTGTCACCATGCAATTATCTTATTTCATGGAGAAATAATGATAATATAGATCAGCCAACGGAATTTGCGTCATATAGCAACGGAAAACATTTTCGATTTATCAATGGACAATTGGAGCAATTTGATGTTGTAGTTGATTCTATTCCATTCACTGAAAAAGGCGGAAGCATTCAACTCAATGCGAGGTTTACAAATCTCTTACCTGCTTTTTTAGTAGATGAAATAAAGAAAATCGCTAATGATTCTATATATCAATATAAAATTACTGACAATTTAAATTTTTACGGAATTGAAGCGATAAGCCTCAGTGTAGTGGAATCAATAAAAAATTTTATTGCCCGCGAACTTACATATATTTTTAATTCAGAAAATGGCGAGCCACTATATCTCGAAATTAGAAGCAATCCCGAAACAGCTGCGGAGCTACTAATAAAGGTAAATTATCAGACTGCTACGATTCCTCAGTGCTATAATTTCTCGGAAGAAGCTCTAATAGAACGATATCCTGACTCTTTTCTCTACTATCGAAAGAAATAAATCATAAGATTAAAGTATCATCAACATAAAAAAACACTATGCAGACTATTCATTTTAATGGCACTCCATGCCACACTTATGGAACTATTCCCACTATAGGAGAAAAAGCACCATGCTACACGTTAGTTGCTCCAGATTTAAAAGAAATACGCTGTTCTGACCACAAAGGAAAACGCGTTGTCATGAACATCTTCCCGTCGCTCGACACTTCGGTTTGTGCATTAAGCGTAAGGAGATTTAATGAACTTGCAGCCAAACTCGACAATACCGTTATACTATGCATTTCTATGGACTTGCCATTTGCGGCAAAACGATTTTGTTCAGCAGAAGGAATAGATGGTGTTACAATTGCATCAGCATTTCGCTCATCGATATTTAGCGAAAAATACGGGCTTAAAATTGTTGACGGTCTTTTGGCTGGATTACTCGCTCGTGCAATTATAATTCTTGATGAAAATCGCAATGTTGTCTACACTCAGTTAGTCGATGAAATAACAACTGAGCCCGACTACGACAGGGCTATCGCAGCATTAAATTCAATATAATAAAAATATCTCTTATATTAAACCCCGAGAATTATATCATTTCCATTGATTTGAGGTGGCTATAAAGAGCCGAAGTTGGTAGTCCCATAACGTTGTAAAAGCAACCATCTATCTTCTTCACGCCAATAAGACCTATCCATTCTTGAATACCATAAGAACCGGCTTTATCAAAAGGATGGTACTTATCAACGTAATAATCAATGTCAGCATCTGATATTTTATCGAACTCTACAATTGTAACCTCGTCAAATGTATGTATTGTTCCGGCGGTCGTCAATGATACACCAGTTATAACTTTATGTTTTGCGCCCGACAATCGTTGCAACATAAATTTAGCTTCAGAGGCATTTTTAGGTTTGCCCATAATCTCGTTGTCAACAAGAACAACTGTGTCGGCTGTAATTAAAATTGTCTCACTGTCAATTTTGTTAATGTAAGTTTGGGCTTTTAATCGCGATAGATATGCAGCGACCTCTTCTGAGGGTAATGAGGCAGGGAAAACTTCATTAACATCGTTGAGGCGTATTGTTTCAAACTCAATATCCATCATCGACAATAATTCTCTACGACGTGGAGAACCACTTCCTAATAAGACCTTTTTATTCATGCCAAAATTGATAGAAATAAAAAGAATATATAATATTACCAACCGAATGCTTTTTCTGTCGACATCCACTCCCCTTGAGCTTTCATCACTTCCTCGATGATTTCGCGTCCAACTCCATAACCACCATTAACTGTAGATATATAACGTGCAACACATTTAATATCAACATCCGCATCAGCAGGTGCAACCGACAATCCTACAGCTTTCATGCAATCATGGTCGGGGATATCATCGCCTGCAAACGCCACTTCAGAAGCATCAAGGCCATTTTCTTCCATCCATTTAGTAAGGATTGGCAATTTCATTGACGCTCCCATATATACATCGTAAATACCAAGAGCTCTAAATCTCAATTCTATTGATTCACTACACCCACCGGTTATAATTGCAATTTTATATCCATGTTTGACAGCGAGTTGCAATGCGTACCCATCTTTCACATTTACCATACGACAAGGGAGTCCATCTGTGCCCAATGGCACTGTTGAAGGTGAAAGCACTCCATCAACATCAAATACAAACGCTTTAATCTTGGTTAAATCATAATCAATTTTGCTCATGGTATGTTTTATATATTTGATTGGATAATAATTCATATAATTGAGCATCATCACCACTAAGCATTTTAATATGGCTATCAATGATGTGCTTATCACCACGACGGGCCGGTCCGGTTTGAGCCTCTGCCGGAGAAAGAGCGGCGATTTTTTCCATTGTTTCTTTTAATAACGGATCAAGAGCATGAATATCAGTGCCACACAACCGCAATTGACGATCGGCAACTACCCACATATAATTCACGAAATTACATGCAAAAACAGCGGCAACATGAAGTCGACGGCGACCTTCGGAATTTAATAAGCGCACATTATCACTGATTTTCCCGGCAAGGTCCAGCAAACTATTCTCTACTGATGAACTACTTCCCTCAATAAAAAATGGCACACTCTTCATCTCAACTGCTTTGTGTTTTGAAAAGGTTTGAAGAGGATAGAAAACGCCAAAGTGCCCACGTAGCTCGGCAAAGATATCAACACCCACGCTACCTGATGTATGTACCCATATACCATTATTGAGGCATTGTATCTGTTGCAATAAAGACGCAATACAATCATCGGTCACCGATATTAAATATAAATCAGCGTCAGGGCTAATTGCCGTAACATCATTAGTTGCGACACACGACGAAGATATTCTGTCGGCCAACTCACGAGCATGCAAAATATCTCTACTAAAGATTTGTAAGATTTCAACATAAGGAGCGAGTGCCGTGGCAAGATGTGTCGCGACATTTCCCGAACCTATGACCACACAGGTTTTAATCATTTGCTTTGTAGCTTCCTATATGGACATTTTCCCAATGAAGTTTTGAAGTGTCACATGGACGACGTTCTTCGTCGGGATAACCGAATGTTAATATACATACAACTGAAACTTCTTCTGGAATACCGAGAAGTTCTTGTACATATTCATTGGCAGGTGTGCCATCTACTTGATAGCGGTCTCTCACTTCAATCCAGCATGAACCAATACCAAGGTCGGTAGCTTGTAGTTGCATAAATGCAGCGGCAGCTGAAGCATCTTCAATCCATGCTTCTGATTTTGTAGCATCTACGGCAACAACTACAGCAAGTGCTGCTTTAGCAATTGGATGAGCTCCGGCTGGTTTACATTGACTTAATCGTTGCAACATTTCGGAGTCATCAACTGCTACGAATTGCCAAGCACGTGAATTTTTAGAGGTTGGAGACATCAATCCGGCTTCTAATATCAGTTTGACATCTTCAGGGTTGAGAGATTGCTCTTTATAACGTCGGATACTGCGTCGCTTAACGAGCAGTTCATGCAATGAATTCATAAATAAAAAAATTAGGGGGAATTATTAAAATTCCACGATTAATTAAATAATTTAGGGGCTTTCTCTTAAAAAATATGACCTAAAAACTTATTGGATTATCTCATCGAACAAACCCAAGCATCGGCAAAACGAGTTGCGATATCGGCAAAATTTTTACCGGCGAGGACCTCTGTTGTAGTGTTACCGGTTGCAACATACACTCTAAATTTGCCATCTTTAGCGAGGACTCCAAGATTATAGTTATTGTTTTCACCAATATACTTTTCTGCAAGTTCCATAGTAGGCAATGATGCAATAACCAAACAATAACGGTCCGAATCATTCATTCTAAGTGTCGCTATGTGAGAGTCATCAATAGTATAAACAGAATTGCTCTCAGTTGCAATTTCTACCTTAGATATTTCCTCGGTCGGTAGTGCTTCTACTTCATCCTCTACTAAATTTTCACGAGGTACACTAATATTGAGCATAGGGGGTTCGTCAAGGCTTGGCACTACTGATGTTTGAGATGACTTTGGTGACATTACCGGTGACAATGAAGCCATATTATCATTACGTTCAAACGAGGGACGCAACAGTACCAACGCAACACCTATAATAACAGCTATAACTGCAGCTGCTTCTATGAAGCGCAATCCAAAGCGCGATAGACGACTGCGTCGTGGGGCCTCTATGCGCCCAACTTTTATAGCCTCTTCCTTCACTTTTTCGAGCAAAGGCTTAATTTCTAATGCTTCAAATCCGACGCTACCAACATTCAATTGAGTTTTTGCCGGTTCAAAAATAACCGACAATCCTTCACCCTGACGGATAAAACGACCTATCTTACCAAGCGAAATTTCACCATCAAGATTGAGCTGATGCTTCATTGAGCTGAGTTCATCTTCAACGATACGGGATGCTTGCGCAAAAGATATTGATTCTTTTCTTGCAATCGAAGAAGCGAGCAATCCATCATTGTAATCAACGCTTGCGCTAAAAGAAAGCTCACGCATCGGAGGATACATAACGCCTAAAGCCTCGTCGTAGCAAGCCGACTGATAATCAGCGATAAAAGCTCCCCATTTCGGCAAGGCTACGCAGTCATGTCGATATACAAGATATTCAATATGTCGGATTACATGATTCATTGTTACAAATTTAACGCAATTATAGTTTTCTTACAAATAATTTCAACTAAAAATTTCTAACTTTGCAACATCTTTTTAAAACTAAATTGACTCTCAGCCGATTATGACAATAAGACTCAAGATTATATACTTTTTATTATTCATTATTATAACAAAGCCAATTGCCCAAGGTAAAGAGTCCAACGTTTCCGCAGAAAATCTTTGGGCAAAAATTGACAAAGCTATTGCCAACGAGAATTGGGATATGGCTGATTCTCTTATCGTTGAAACACTTACCCAACACCCAGATGAGACTACTCGCGCAATGCTACTTTCCAATCTCGGCATGATACGGTACTATGCCGGGAAAGACTCTCTCGCAGTTGCCACACTCACTCAGGCACACGGTGAAGCTCCGGCAGCGGTTGCAATCCTTTCCAACCGAGCAAAAGTTCTGACCTCAATGGGGCACGTTGCAGCGGCCGTTGCCGACTACAACCAAATAGAACAACTTGACTCCACATATTCCGACACATATCTTTATAGAGGTCTTATCTACCTATATAATGGATATTTTGAAGAAGCTCTTAGCGACTTAAAAAAGCGCGAAAAGATGTCACCAAGAAGCGAAGACACTCTCATTGCCTTGGCATCATACTATACAATCACCGAGGATTACGAATCGGCAGTGCCCTACTATACCGAACTTATTCGCGATAATGCTCAGGCCGAATATTATGCCGGTCGCGCTATGTGTGCACTCCATCTCAATCGGCTTTACGATGCTGCAGAAGATATTGCTGAAGGTCTTGCTCTCGACCCAAATTACTCGGAGCTATACCTATGTCGAGCAATTCTAAATAAACGCCGTTACTGTCCTGATGACGCACACTCGGATGCCGAACGTGCCATCTCTCTCGGAGCTTCCCCCGCACGCGTCAACGCATTATTAGGTTTCTGATTACGTTAAATTTAAATAGCATCCAGTGTTTCACATCAGTGAAGCACTTATTTTTTTATTGCAAATGAAACGTTTATGTTAAAAAACACATAAAATAATTTGGTTATATATATATATTTGCGTGATTTTTAACATATAACACATTTATCTTATGAAAAAACTGCTTATTTACATCTTATTAATTGTTGCTTTTACAAATTGTGGACAAACTCCAAATAGTTCACAAAATTCAAACAAAATTAATGAAAGTCAAAGCACAGAGTCAACGATTATTGGCAGATGGTTCACTAAAATAACTCAGGGGAATAAATATATAGAAGCATATTTATATATAAAACAAAATGGCACATCTAAAATGTGGGCTAGAGCTAGCGATGGTAGGACTCACTCTATTGATGATATTAGGTGGTCAAAAAATGGAGATATTCTTTATGTTTATAAACAAGGAGAATCTGAAGAAGTAGAAGAAGTAAAAATACTTTCATTAGATAAAAATACCTTAGTATTAGAATATGACGATGGCGAAAGAACATATTTTGTGCGTAAATAAATTTTTGTTTTATGGACAAAGTAATAATAGAAGTAGCTTTGTGAGTAAAATCACAAGGCTATTTTTTTTAAATACTTATGGGGAGATTTGAATCACAATAAAATATGTTTCGATTTGCTTTATGTAGGATATTATAACTCTGCTTCATTTATTATAAAATATTTAACTTTCTAAAGAAATAAGATAAAATTGGTCAAAAAACTGCATAAAATCAGGTGAAATGTGCAATATTGGGCGGCACTTCGTTAACATTCTTTAAAATTTCCATTTTATTAATTAAAAATACTACCTTTGCGTAGAAAATTATTGGCCAAACGCTTCGATAGGCTCATATAAATAGCTTTTTTATTATTTAATATCTCTTTATTCAGAGATTATTTATCATGGTAAAAGAAGAATTTAAAGATATAGCCCCTTTTGACGATTCTGAGTTTAAGGAAAAGATGGCAACATTGGTTACAGAACCGGGATTTGAACATGCCGTAAAGTATGCAATACCAATGGTTGACTATCCAACATTTGCTCAACAGTTGCTCACTATCGAAACAAAAGATGAGTTTCAATATAAAATAATGTTGCCATTCCTTGAGATGCTTGCACAACGCACCACGTCGGGCATCACTATGGATGGTGTAGACGATAGTCATCGTAAAGAAACGTTCACATATATCTCCAATCATCGCGACATTGTCCTTGATGCATCGTTTCTTAATCTGTGTTTGCTGAAGAACGAATGTCCCACCGGAGAAATAGCATTGGGCGACAATCTACTCATCTATGAGTGGATTGAGCGGTTAGTAAAACTCAACAAGGGACTTATCGTAAAGCGCAATCTGCCTATCATCAAGGCATTCAAGGCAGCGAAACAACTTTCAGCATATATTCATTATTGCCACACTGATAAACACGTTTCTGTGTGGATAGCACAACGCGAAGGGCGCGCAAAGGACTCTAATGATGTCACTCAAGAGTCGGTAATAAAAATGCTTGCACTTTCAGGCAACGATGCTACTGTTGAAACGCTGACAACACTTAATATTTGCCCTACAACTATTTCTTACGAATATGACCCGACCGACTATCTAAAAGCTACTGAATTCCTATGCAAACGTCGAAACCCCGACTATGTAAAAAGTCAGCACGATGATTTGCTAAATATGGAAACCGGTTTGCTTGGATTCAAAGGGCGTGTCCACTATCACTTGTCACCATCAATTAACGGAATGCTTCAGACTCTTACCGGCATTACCGACAAAATTGAACTTTTCAGCAAAATATGTGGTTATATTGACAAGTGTATTCATCGCGGATATCGTATTTTCCCGATTAACTACATCAGCTACGACCTGATTAACAAAACGACTCGATTTGCCGACAAATACACGCAGGCAGATATTGATGCATTCGACAAATATCTCGATCAACAATTAGCAAAGGTTCGTCTTGATGATGTTAACGAAGAGGAACGCCAATATATGCGCGAAATGATCATCACGATGTATGCCAATCCTCTAATTAATAAACTTATAGCAGAGGAGCAGGCATAGTATTACCTATCTCATCCATTATCATGAGAATAAATCTTGTAGCGATAATCATTTTGCTCATTATAAATATTCTTGTTGATATTTACATAGCACGAGCATTACGCTGTCGCATCTCACGGCGATGGGTGATAAAAGTTTTTTATGGTATTTGTGGCATTTCGTTAGGATTGATCATTCTATTGGTAGCAATGCCATTAGGTGGCAAGCTTCCCGATACACAGTTCCACCTATTTATGTGGCTACTATTAGCGTTTGTTGCGCTACTTGTTCCTCGATATGTATTTGTAATAGTAGACCTATTAGCATGCATCCCTCAACTCTTTAAACGCAAGAGAAGTCGCCTTGGATCGGCAACTGCATGCATCGCTGCCGTGATATCTATTTTAATGATATTATGGGGAACATTAGTCACAAGAAAATCGCTACAGATAAAGGACATAACGGTAGAAATAACGAATCTTCCGAAAGCATTTGACGGATATCGTATAGTTCAGTTCTCCGATTTACACACCGGTTCATTCGGGGCAGACGATACTTTTATACGCAAATTAGTTGCAGAAATCAATAAAATAGATGCCGATTTAGTGGTATTCACCGGCGATATTGTCAACCGCCATGCCAATGAAATTCGCCCTTTCATTAATGCTTTGTCAGAAATAAAAGGGCGCGACGGACAGTTTGCCATTCTCGGCAATCATGATTATGCCGACTATTATTATACAGAACGTAATCTTCGGGAAAATGACCGTGCTCGTCTCATTAATTTCTATAGCTTAACATCTTTCGACCTCATTCTTGATGACTATCGTACAATATACAGAGGGAATGATTCAATCGTTGTAATAGGGGTTGAAAACATCGGCCGCCCACCATTTGCAGTTTATGGCAATTTAGACATAGCCTACCCAAATCTCGACGACAACGTTACTAAAATACTACTATCTCACGACCCTCACCATTGGCACAACGATATCGCCAATCACCACAAGAAAAATATAGCGTTAACACTTTCCGGCCACACACACGCAATGCAAACGTGCCTACTTGGGTGGTCACCGGCAGCACTGATTCATTCGGAGTGGAGTGGTCTTTATGCCGACACTAATAAGCAACATCAGCTCTATGTCAATATCGGCATCGGCACAGTTGGCACACCGATGCGTATAGGTGCCACTCCGGAAATTACAATAATTACATTGCGCCAAAAGAGATAGAATCCCTTACAGAATCCACAAAATCAAGCCATGACTAAAGCCGAATATATTTCCAAAATATTATCAATTGCTGTCAACAAAATCGAATCTACAATCGACTTGCTCGACACCGGTGCTACTATTCCGTTTATAAGTCGATACCGCAAAGAGATGACAGGCGGACTTGATGAAGTTACAATCTTTGACATTGAGAAACTCGCAAACAAATATGATGAAATCGTAGCACGAAAGTCATATATAATATCAACAATTGATGCAGCAGGAGCATTGACTGAAGAATTACGCAATGCAATAGAAGCATCATTTGAGCCAACTGAGATTGAGGATATTTTTGCGCCATATAAACCGCGTAGACGCACACGTGCACAAATAGCACGCGAGCAGGGACTTGAGCCTCTCGCCGATGCACTACTCGCTAATCAACGTACTTTTTCTTTTGACAAAGATACGCCCTCAGCTATCCGTCAAGCAATGAGCCTTGATGACGCAAAAGCAGGAACATCCGACATAATAGCAGAACGCATTAGCGACTTGGCAGCCAATCGACGTGCAACTCGACAGATAATCGAACGACATGCGATTGTAAACGTCGCCATACCATTAGGCAAGGGAGAAGCTGCGGACAAGTATCAGAATTACGATAAATTTTCAGGGAAATTATCACGTTTATCCTCCCACCAGACACTCGCTATAATGCGTGGAGTCAATGAAGGTATTCTGAAAATGAAAATCATTGTCGACGACAATCAACTCATTGACAGCATAATACGTCGCACGCTTCAACGTAATGCCAATAAAGAAGTGGCAAATTTAATTTCCGAAGCAGTAATCGATGGCTATGATCGCCTATTGCGTCCATCAATCGAGAATGAAGTCCTTACTCAAGCTAAAGATAAAGCCGACGAAGCCGCAATACGCAATTTCGCAGCCAACCTACGCCAGATGTTGCTTGCTTCACCATTGGGCAACCGACGCATACTTGCTATCGATCCCGGATTTCGCACCGGATGCAAAGTAGTTTGCCTTGACGCTAATGGAGGACTGCTTCACAATGATGTCATCTACCCTACTGCGCCAAAACTCGACATAAAGGGAGCTACAAGTAAAATTGTAAATCTTGTAGAAGCATATAAAATTGATGCCATATCGTTGGGTAATGGCACAGCCTCACGTGAAACCGAACGATTTCTAAAGTCAATAAAATATCCTCGCAGAGTCGAAGTGTTTGTTGTTAACGAGGGGGGAGCATCGGTTTATTCCGCATCGAAAATTGCTCGCGACGAATTTCCTGAATATGATGTAACAGTTCGCGGAGCAGTGTCAATCGGACGTCGATTGATGGACCCACTCGCAGAACTTGTGAAAATCGACCCTAAATCGATAGGTGTCGGACAATATCAACACGACGTAAATCAAAAGAAGCTAAAAGAATCGCTTGATACAACTGTGGAAGCATGCGTTAATTCAGTTGGAGTAGATATCAACACAGCTTCGGCACAACTACTACAATATGTAGCAGGGATAGGAGCGTCAATGGCAATGAATATTGTTGAATATCGAGCGGCAAATGGCGATTTCATCTGCCGAGAGGATATATTGAAGGTGCCACGATTAGGGGCAAAAGCATTCCAACAAGCAGCCGGTTTTTTGCGAATAAGAGGTGGGAGCAATCCCCTCGACAACACAGCCGTACACCCTGAAAGCTACCATATTGTCAAAGCCATGGCAAAAGATGCCGGCGTTGATATCGACAATCTTATTAAACGCCCTGACTTGGTAAAATCACTTGATTTAAATCGCTATGTCAATGATAAAGTGGGGCTACCGACACTCAACGATATCATTTCCGAACTTGAGAAACCGGGACGCGACCCTCGAACACAAGCAAAAGTATTTTCATTTGATGAAAATATATCCTCAATCGACGACTTATTGCCGGGGATGGAACTTCCGGGGATAGTAAACAACATTACCGACTTTGGAGCATTTGTGGATATCGGTGTGCATGAAAGTGGCTTATTGCACCTGTCACAGATAGCAACAAAATATATTAAACACCCGTCGGAGGTATTGAAACTATATCAGCACGTTAAAGTCAAAGTTCTCGAAGTTGACAAGCGTCGCAAACGAATTTCGCTATCGATGAAAGACGTTTCACAGCAAGGAATATGATAACAGCAGAGGGTAATAATGCCGTAATTATTATGTTGGGGTGCAACTTTGGAGATTGTAGCTTCAACCTCGACAAGGCAACTGATGCATTGCGGGAATACATTGATATTGAAGCCTCGTCCCCCACTATCAGTAGTCCGGATATCACAGGGAAAAGTTTCGACTATTTAAACCGTATTCTATACGGAAAATCAAAACTCACACTTGACGAGCTCAAAACTGCAGTAAAGCAAATTGAAATATCAATGGGACGCAACCGGTCCACACCTTCTGAAGTTATAATCGACATTGACATAGTAATCTTCAACTCCAATATCATAAAACTCTCCGAATACAACACACCACACTTTCAGACGCTTCACGAAAAATTGAGACTTCCATTATTGAGGATTGAGAAAAAATAGCTAACTTTGGCAAAAATTATCCTCCTCTGAGTACAAAATTATGAAGAAAAATAACCTAATACTCCGCTCATTGTCGGGAATTGTATATGTAGGGGTGCTAATCGGAGCCATCTTGTCGGGAGGTGTTTGGATAACTCTTCTTACAAGCATTTTGGTAGCGATTGGTATCTACGAGTTTATATCAATGACAAGCGAGGAGAAAATACCTCGTTTTGCAACATTGCTCGACATATCTGCCGCCATTATACTTCAAGTTGCCGTAGGGTCCTACTTTAACGGAACTCCAAAATCATTAATGTCTTTATTGATAGTGTATATATTGCTGATTGTGGCTCGTTTGGTGTCACAACTATATGCTATCAACCGCAATCCCGTAAACTCGCTATCTCACTCGATGATGGCTCAGATGTATATAACACTGCCATTAGCGATGCTTACAATGTTATGCAATATCACTACGCCGCAAGTAGCACTTGCCGTACTTATATTTATTTGGGTGAATGACACCGGAGCATTTTGCACAGGGTCGACAATAGGTCGACACAAACTCTTTGAACGAATCTCACCCAAAAAGACATGGGAAGGGTTCTTTGGCGGGTTGATTTTTTGTGTAATCGCTGCAATAATAATGCATAGCTGTTTTGAACAATATTATGCAATGTTGAGCATTGGACAAATGTGCGTATTAGGCATATTGGTTTCAGTATTTGCAACACTTGGAGACCTTGTAGAGTCGCTAATCAAACGTACCTGCGGAGTTAAAGATTCCGGTAAATTGATTCCCGGGCATGGAGGTATCCTCGACCGTATTGATTCAATCTTGTTGGTTGTTCCGGTAGCTCTGATATTTTTTCTATAAACTCCCCCAATTTTTAATATAACGAAACTATATAAAAAATGAGTGATCAAAGATACAATCTACGAGGCGTATCAGCATCAAAAGAAGATGTCCACAACGCCATCAAGAATGTTGACAAAGGACTTTATCCCAAAGCATTCTGCAAAATTATTCCCGATATTTTAGGGGGAGATCCCGAATGGTGTAATATCATGCATGCAGATGGTGCAGGCACAAAATCATCACTCGCATATATCTATTGGCGTGAAACTGGCGATATTAGCGTGTGGAAAGGTATTGCACAAGATGCTTTAATAATGAATATCGATGACCTTCTTTGCGTTGGTGCTACAGACAACATTCTGCTATCATCGACAATCGGTCGCAACAAACACCTTATTCCCGGCGAAGTAATTTCTGCCATCATCAATGGCACAGAAGAGCTCCTTGAAGAGCTTCGTAGCCAAGGTGTCTCGATATACTCAACAGGTGGTGAAACTGCCGATGTAGGAGACCTCGTTCGCACTATTATAGTAGATTCAACAGTCACTTGCCGCATGCGTCGAAGTGACGTTATTAATAATGCTAACATTTCAGCTGGCGACGTCATTGTAGGTCTTGCGTCCTATGGTCAAGCAACATATGAAAGCGGATATAATGGCGGAATGGGGTCTAACGGACTTACCTCAGCTCGTCATGATGTGTTTGGCAAATACCTTGCAGAAAAATACCCGGAGAGCTACGATTCGGCGGTACCTCAAGAATTGGTTTACTCGGGAAATACTCGTCTGACCGACGAAGTGGAAGGAGCACCGATAAATGCCGGACAACTTGTATTATCCCCTACTCGCACATATGCTCCGGTAATCAAAGCCATACTTGACAAAATGCGCAAGGATATTCATGGGATGGTTCATTGTTCAGGAGGCGCACAAACCAAAGTGATGCATTTCGTTGAGAACAAGCATGTTATCAAAGACGACCTATTCCCAGTGCCCCCATTATTCGATTTGATACAACGTCAATCAGGCACACCATGGCAGGAAATGTACAAAGTGTTCAACATGGGTCACCGAATGGAGATTTACGTTGCCCCCGAACATGCTCAAGCCATTATTGACACTGCGACTCAATTCGGCATTGAAGCTCGAATTGTTGGACGTGTAGAGGAGGCTACATCCAACCACCTCACCATCATCTCTGACAAAGGCACATTTGAATATTAATTTTCAAATTAACCAAGTATAATAATCTGAGTTTTTTATACATGAGGAAGGGTGCATCAAATGGTGTATCCTCCTTCAATTTTAACCAAACTTTTTTGTGCAAAAAATATTAAAAATTTGATTTGTATTAGATATTTTTTGTAATTTTATAAACTGTAAATAAACTGGTGTATAATATGCACCTCACAGAAATAAAGACTAAAAGCTATTGATAACATTATCAACTATTTAATTAAATTATGAAAAAGACTTATCTTAGCGCAGCATTAATTCTCACTGTAGCTGCATCACTATCTTTCTCTTCATGTATCGGCAGTTTCTCACTGACAAACAAATTGATGGACTGGAACAAAAGTGTCAGCAATAAATTTGTTAACGAATTGATATTCTTCGGATTTTGGGTTATACCTGTATATGAAGTCACCGCATTGGCCGATTTGCTGGTGCTTAACTCAATAGAATTCTGGAGTGGCGAAAATCCTGTTGCTAAAGGGAAAAAAGTTATTGATGGTCAAGATGGTCGTTACCTCGTAGAGTGTGATGGCAAAGGTTATACTATCACATCCGAGAATGATGGTTCGGTCGTTCGCCTTGATTTCGACTCTGCCGACAAATCATGGAGCGTAGAAGCTGATGGTAAGAGCGTCAAGTTGATGAGTTTCGTTGACGACACTCACGTTAAAATGCTCGATGCCAATGGAGAGTATCAATTTATCGAGCTTTCGGAAGCAGGGTTGATGGCATACCAAGAAATTATTTCGGGTCAAATATTTATGGCAGCCCGTTAATATATCAATTAATAAGAGAACGTGCCAAAGTTATTTTTGACACGTCTCTTTTGTTGAAAACTAGAAAATCTCCCAAAAAATAATATCAAATCAGGCATATATGAACAACGAGGAATTAATTAAAACCGTCACCGAGAAAGCTAAGGGCTGGCTCGGCGAAGGATATGATGAAGAAACACGCAAAGAGGTAGAGCGCATGCTCAATGCCGAGGATAAGACAGAGCTTATCGAGTGCTTCTACAAAGACCTTGAATTTGGGACCGGTGGACTTCGTGGCATTATGGGTGCCGGCTCTAATCGCATGAATATTTACACCGTAGGTGCTGCAACACAAGGGTTGGCCAACTATTTGTTGGAAGCATTTAGCGATCTTCCCCAAATTAGCGTTGTTGTAGGTCACGATGTGCGTAATAATTCACGCAAATTTGCGGAAATTGTTGCTGCGATATTCTCAGCAAACGGCATCAAGGCTTATCTCTTTGAGGACTTCCGCCCAACTCCCGAATTGTCATTTGCAATACGTCATCTCGGTTGTCAAAGCGGGGTAAACATCACAGCATCTCATAACCCCAAAGAATACAACGGGTACAAAGCATACTGGGCTGATGGAGCTCAAATTATTGCGCCCCATGATGTCAACATCATTGACAACGTGAACAAGATTAAAAACGTGAGTGAAATTAAATTTGAAGGAAATCCCAATTTAATTCAAATTATAGGGAAAGAGGTTGACGATGCGTTCCTCGCTAAAATCAAAGAATTGTCACTCAGTCCCGATGTTATTAAACGTCATGCCGACCTCAAGATAGTTTACACTCCTATCCACGGTACCGGTGTTAATCTAATCCCCGATTCACTTCGCAACTACGGATTTACCAACATAATCCACGTTCCGGAGCAGGATATACCTTCGGGTGATTTCCCCACTGTTGAATCTCCCAACCCGGAAAATCCGCCGGCAATGGCAATGGCTATAGCAAAAGCCAAAGAAGTTGGAGCCGATCTTGTTGTTGCTTCTGACCCCGACGCCGACCGTATTGGCTGTGTAATCCGTGACAATAAGGGTGAGTTTGTACTCATTAATGGCAATCAGATTGTGATGATACTTCTCAATTACCTAATGACACGCAATGCAGAACTCGGCATGCTCAAAGGCAATGAATATATCGTCAAGACTATCGTAACAACTGAAACTATAAAATCTATTGCCGAAGCTTGGAATATCAAGATGTATGACTGCTATACCGGTTTCAAATGGATTGCAGCCGTAATT
This sequence comes from uncultured Barnesiella sp., assembly GCA_964462445.1. GTDB lineage: Bacteria > Bacteroidota > Bacteroidia > Bacteroidales > Muribaculaceae > JAGBWK01. The sequence continues at coordinate 18,768 of CAYWXG010000005.1, forward strand.
CGCGACAATGAAGGCACAGCTCGCTATCTTGGTGGAGGCGAAGAAAGTTATGGATTCCTTGCCGAGGATTTCGCTCGCGATAAAGATGCTGTTTCAGCTATTTCATTGATGGCTGAAATATGCGCATGGGCAAAAGATAAAGGTATGGACTTCTTGCAGATGCTACAAGATATTTATATCAAATACGGTTTCTCTCGCGAGGAAGGTATTTCTGTTGTTCGTACCGGCAAATCAGGCGCAGAAGAAATTATCGCTATGATGAAAACATTCCGTAACAATCCTCCTGCAACACTTGGTGGAAGCAAAGTAGTTACAATAAAAGACTATGCAAGCCTTTATATGACAGATGTCAATACCGGCAACGTAAGCAAAATGGATATGCCCACAACTTCAAATGTGCTTCAATATTTTACCGAGGATGGCACTAAAGTATCAATCCGTCCTTCGGGAACAGAGCCTAAGATTAAATTTTATATCGAAGTCAAAGGCACAATGGCAACCAACGCTGATTACGACAATGCGATTAAAGATGCGAATGAAAAAATTGCCGCAGTCAAATCAGACCTCGGCATCTAATAAAATTTGGATCTAACACGGTGCCATAATGTCATTCCAACGGCATTGTGGCACCGTTTTTTAAATAACTCAGCGACCATGGAGGTAGTGTACGAAGATAACCATATTATCATTGTTAATAAAGCTGTTGGGGAAATAGTTCAAGGGGATAAAACCTGCGACATTCCGCTAAGCGAAATTGTTAAACAATGGATTAAGGAGAAATATGCTAAACCCGGGAACGTATTCCTTGGTGTAGCGCATCGTCTTGACCGTCCTGTTGCCGGACTTGTGGTTTTTGCCAAAACGTCAAAAGCGCTAACACGTTTGAACGAAATGTTTCGTAACGGAGATGTGCACAAAACTTATTGGGCGATATCGCGTGGCACACCGGATATCGCAGAGGGAGAATTGACTCACTATATTACGACGGTGGAACGTACAAATAAATCGTATGCATATACAGCACCACGGTCTAACGCCAAGGAGGCTCGATTGCGCTACCGATTGATTGGGAAATCCGACCGCTACAACCTTATAGAAGTCAATTTGCTAACAGGGCGAAAGCATCAGATACGCGTACAACTATCAGCTATAGGATGTCCTATCAAGGGAGATTTAAAATATGGCGATAAAAGGAGTAATCCCAATGGCGGTATTTCCCTCTTGGCACGCAAAATTGAATTTATTCATCCGGTTTCCAAACAACCGATAAGCGTTGAGGCACCAATTCCAACCGATGACCCACTGTGGGGAATATTAACACAAAGCTGAGCGACACATTTTACAAATGCTATTTATAATCTAACATAATGAGATGAAAAAAGAAGACCTCAAAATAGTATTCCTCGGGACTCCTGACTTCGCAGTGGAAAGCCTGGACCTACTTGTTAAAAATGAGTTCAACATTGTAGGGGTGGTTACAGCTACTGATAAGCCGGCAGGACGCGGGCATAAAATGTTGCCATCGGCAGTTAAGCAATATGCGGTTGAACATGGACTGCACTTAATGCAACCTGAACGACTTAAAGATGAATCATTCATTGAAGAGCTACGCAGTCTGAATGCCGACCTATTCATTGTAATAGCCTTCCGCATGCTCCCGGAAGTAGTTTGGCAAATGCCTAGCCTCGGCACATTCAATCTTCATGCATCACTACTACCTAAATATCGTGGAGCCGCCCCCATCAACTGGGCGGTTATAAATGGCGAAAAGGAGACAGGTGTCACCACCTTCTTCTTGAAACACGAAATCGACACCGGCGATGTCATTCAGCAGCAAAGCATCGCAATCGATGACAATGAAAATGTTGGCTCGGTTCACGACCGACTTATGCACCTCGGAGCACAACTCACACTCGACACCGTAAATGCCATTCTCGACGGCAATGTAAAATCAATACCACAAAGCCAATTTGAAGGGATTGAACCGACTCCCGCTCCCAAAATTTTCCGTGACACTTGCCACATTGATTTGTCGCGTAAAGCGGTTGACGTTCACAACCTTGTTCGCGGTCTATCCCCCTACCCTGGTGCTTGGATTGATATAGTTCTTGCAGACGAAACAGTTGTTACAACCAAGATTTTTGAAAGTAAAATCTCCGACAAAGCCACACCCAATGACTTAATAGGGAAAGTATACTCCGATAACGGACATCTTTACTTGGGAGCAGTAGATAAAGCTGTTGAAGTAATTACACTACAACCGGCCGGCAAACGTCGCATGACTGCCGATGAGTTCCTCCGTGGCACAAAGCTATAATCTTAGAAAACGAGATTAATTGAAATAGGGCTGCGGATTTTAATTTCCACAGCCCTATTCGTTTATTATATCGGATTTTATTCCACGTATCCGCGGCCATAGCAAACCGAGCAAGAAGGCGTATGATGAGAATGTGGGCTTGTCCATTTATTGCACGTCGGGCAATATTCATTCGCCTGATTCCCAGTGTAATCCGTACCATAATATATTTTATCTGTTCCTTTTTTAGACCCATTGCATGAGGGACAAACTCTTCTTGATGAACTGCGTGAACTACCCGAATTGTTATATCCACTTGAATTATTAGTATAAGGATTAAATCCATGAATTGGAGTAGCAGTTCCTCTCATATCAGTTAATGTATAGTCTGTATAAATTGGAGCCCAAGCCGGGTCAAGTTGTAAAATTTGTACAATCCCTTTATCGTGAAAAGCAATGTTTATAGCAAAATCATCACCAAAAAACCAATATATAAGATAATCGTCATCCTTGCCTAGACACCGAACGTCTTCAGCTATATTATTCCCCTTAATTAATTTTACAGGATAGTGATCCTTGAACGTAATTGTAATACATTCGTCATTATAATTACAAGGTGTAACGTCATAACCTGTTATTGGCATAACAGTCCTAACTTGGTAGGGATAGTAGATTACATCTCCTACTTCTGGGGACGAGGGACACTTTCCAAATCCTTTGGGAAGGAAACCGGCATAAACTACTGATACTGCAGAAATAATCAGAATAAAGACCGCAATAATTTTTTTCATACTAAATACAATTTGCGCCATAAGCCCCAGATGGCAAGGTTAACTATAAAATAAAAGCGGGAGCCTTAATGTTGCTCATTCCGCTATTCGAGGCCTTAGGACTGCCCAACTCACCGGATTGAGCAACAAAGACTCCACGCCAATATGCAAATACCCCAAATTCATCCCATGCAATAGCATGAAATGAACTGGATAGGTATAGACATATCCGTGACGTCTATTGTTGCATTGTCCTTTGGTGAGCTTTCAGAGTGTCCTAAGTTCCGAATATCCAAGAACAAGCGCCAATATACGCTTTCTTATGTAAAACTTTACTGCCGTCGCTTCTCTAAGCCGTTTGTGGCGTAAAGTCTAATTGCAAAATTAATAAATTTTGCAACTATGCAAAAAAGAAATCAGAAGTTTCTATTTGAAGAATTGTGTAAATGCTTTAATAATAAAAAGATGGTCGCGAGCAGATGCTGTCTCACGAACAGAATGCATAGCCCATTGAGCGGCACCCATATCAACGCCACGAAGGTCGATTTGAGACGTAAGGATATTACCTAATGTGGAGCCACCTACAACGTCGCTGTGGTTAACGAAATATTGATATGGCACTTCAGCGTTCTCGCAAATAGTACGGAATACTGCAGCAGAATCTGCGTCCGACATATATTTACAATTGGCATTAATTTTAATCACGGGACCACCTCCAAGTACCGGATGGTTGGTTGGGTCATGTTTTTCCGGATAATTAGGATGAATTCCATGAGCATTGTCGGCCGATACCATAAAAGAATTTGCAATTGCTCGCAAAAGAGATTCATTATCTCCACAAAGAGCGGCATTAATGCGAGTCAATATATTATAAAGCACCGGTGATGCTGCGCCCTGTTTAGTACCGCTACCTGTTTCTTCATTATCAAAAACTGCAACAACACGAGTCATTTCGGATGGAGCATTGCATTGAGATATCAAAGATGTAACAGATGCATGAACCATAGAGAGGTCGTCGATTCGTCCTGATGTTATAAACTCATTGTTGTAGCCTACGGTCATCGCCGGAGTTACATCATATAGCGTCAAGTCAAAATCAAGTATATCATAAATATCAACACCGATTTCTTTTGCAACAGCTTTAAGCATTAGATTTTCGGATTCAAGCAAGTTGCTGACTTGAGCAATCACAGGCAACATGTCTTTTTGTCTCGATAATTTATTGCCATTGTTAACCTCACGGTTGAAATGAATAGAGAGGTGAGGTATTGTCAGTATCGGGCGACGGAAATTCACCAAAACCGAACGGGGGCGCAACGGGTCATCACTACGAAGCAATACGCGACCGGCAACCGAAAGAGGACGATCAAACCATGTATAAAGTATTGGTCCACCATACACTTCGGTATTCAATTTAATGATGCCTCCGTCACAAATCATCTCAGCACGCGGTTTTATGCGAAAACCGGGGGAATCGCTATGCGACGATATAATTTTGTATCCGGCATGAGCATCCCCCATGCCAACACAAAATGCAAAGATTGCAGAATCATTTTTTAAAGTATAGTATTTGCCACCACGATTAAGAGCCCATCTGTCGGAGGGATTAAGACGTGTAAAACCGGCTTCATCGAGCATTTTTGCAACGTTTGCCACCGCATAGAAATTACACGGTGAATTGTCGAGAAATTGCATCAAGTTTTGTACTTGAGGCTCTAAATTGGGAGTATTCATGATAATAGATATTATTTAATAGCCGGTAAGTCCATTGGTTGCGCCGGCAACTCTGTTGGAACTGCGACTTTTTTTGACTGACTTGATTTTGAGTTTCCACGAGTACGCGCTGCGTTAAATAATGTTTGCAAATCATCCGGGAAATCGAAAATATCATCACGATTTAATGGGCGGAACTCTCCAAACCACTTAAAGTTTTGCAAAAAGAATAATGATTTTTTAGCAAGGTAAAGAGGCGTATAAGTAGTATTCGTTTCCGACCATAGTTTCATATATGATATTGTATTGTTCTTAAAGTCGGCGGCGAGGAATGAACTTTCGATGTTGCACACCTTATTAATGGTAGAATCACTTTCTTCAGGGAAATATACAGCGAGTACATTACCATTAACATCAAGATGACTTAATGCCCCATTCTTAAATGTTGCAATCATTTCTTTCCCACTCAATTGATTATAGTATCCGTCTTCAATATATTCCGCCATAAAACCACCAGTAGGAATAAATGCGCGATCAAGAGTCATATTAGATTTTTTAACTGAATCTGATTGTTCGTCAACCACATCTTTAAGATGAATTTTAATTACATCACCGAAGATTTGACGATTTTCACTCCATACTACTGGATTATAGTCCATATATACCATTGTATCAGTAGATACGAAAGTAAGCGAATCGCATAATCCTTGCATATCCTTTCTGAAGAATTTCACATGAGGAGCTGCTACTATATATCGGATGGTATCGGGCACTTCTCGTATGGTGAACTGCTCTGCTGTAGACTTAGGCGAAATTGTATCGAGAGTTGCCGGAGCCGCAACTTTCACCGTGTCGATATCAAGTTGCGGTGTACGAACTAAAGTCGTGTCTATAGTCGCGACAGAGATAGAGTGAGTTGTTATATATACCGTATCAATACGCTGTTTAATATTACGAAAAGCACGAATTGTATCACCATGGAGATAAATTGTTTCGACTGAACGAGTAAACACATCGTTGACATAGAGAGTATCTACTCTGTCGGGATTAAAGTCACCGGTACCAACAGGGCGGTATTGCGTTACACGGGCTCGACCGGTAACAAACGCGCTGTCAATATTAGCATCAAAATAGCCATAATCACCTTCCAATATCATTTTATTAATAGTATCGGTCATTATCATATTCCCCAAAGCCTCTCCTCGTGAAAGCTTTCTATCAAAGTAAATGGTATCGGCGGTAAGCGTTGTTCCACGACTACTTTCCATCATAGAAACGACAGTAGAACGGCTATATAGTCGAGTTATCATGGAGTCGGTGTTATATTCCCCTTGCGAAGTATAAATTATACCATCAGCATTGCGAACAGTTGATTCATCATCCATCTTAGCAAGATGAGTCAATGTGCTATAATATAGACTATGTGTGTATATATCCAATGTGTCACCATTGTTACTGTCACGACTTGTCAAGTGGACATTATTTGTAAAAATAGCTTCTTTCGTTGATGGATTATACTCACCATTTCGAGAAGTCAAAGTGTTTAGTGAATCAAATAATTTACCACCAACATTTTCATAATATCCTAACTCAATACCCATATCATAATTAAATATAGGCGTTTCGAGAGTGACATCGCGATTAATAAGCCTTACATTTTTACCTTCATCGGCATAAAGGACTGCAAGTTTATTGGCGTCATCGTAGGACAATTGGTCGGCATAGATAAATAAAGTATCCCCCTGCTCCATTCTAACATTGCCATAAGCATCAAAATTGCCGGTTACATCGCTAAAATGCGCACTATCACAATACATGAACATACCTCCACGCCTAAACTGGACATCACCCACGAGAATTTGATAATCTACATTGGGCTTTGACATCAAACGTTCGGCATGTTCAAGGAAAACACGTTCAGGATTACTATGATCGGAAGTAGGAATAACCGGTACAATTGGCGATGTGTCGCGCTTAGCATTTTGAGCGCGTGATGGACTGACAATAGTGATTATCACTAATGTAATAAACAATAAAAATATAGGTAGCGGGCGCTTCGTCATATATCTACCGTGATACGCTCTATAGTTTATTAAACGCTTCGGTGATGATTATTTTTTAAGTTTCATCCAACCGTCATGTTCAAATTCGCAATTGTCCCAACCATCTTCAATACGCACATATGTATCTTTAATTTTCTTGTCGAGCCAATCGACTAATTTCTTTGATTTAAGCGACGACTCACACATTCCCTTAATAAGTTGATAGTCGTCAGCCATATTGGCTTTATGAGGTTGAACACGGTTGGTAAGTTTTACAATAGCAACGACGTCGCGATTGCGTTTGGGATCAGTCATAATGAAGGGAGCAGAAATTTCACCGACTTCCATCTTATCTATAACCTTTGCAATTTCAGCGGGTAATTCACTCATTTCAAAACGAGTAGTACCATTTTCATAGTTGACCATCACTCCACGATTGTTGCGAGTGTCTTTATCTTGAGATATATATGGTGTAGCCTCTTCAAAAGTAAATTTAGCGTTAACAATATCGGTGCGAATTGAGTCCAATCTATTAACGGCATTCGTAAGGTCAGTATCAGAAACTTTCGGGCGTAGTAATATGTGACGTGTATTGATACGGTCACCACGTTTTTCTATCAATTGTATAATGTGAAAGCCATATTGTGTTTCTACAATTTTAGAGACTTTCTTCGTGTCATTTAGGTTGAATGCAACCGCGGCATATTCAGACTCAAGTTGACCACGACCAAGAAATCCAATCTCACCTCCACGTCGAGCACTACCTTCATCTTCAGAATACAAAATTGCGAGGGTTGAGAATTCGCGCTCACCTCTAACTACCTGGTCGGAATAATCTCTAAGTCGAGCCTTTACATCTTCAATTTCTGCTCTGGGTATTTCGGGATTTTGAGTAATTATTTGCACTTCAACCTGCAAAGGTACCATTGGGATTGAATCTTGCTCTAAATTGTTGAAGTAACGTCGCACATCGGACGGTGTGACTTTAATATCACTTGTGATATTCTCTTGCACCTGCATTATGCGATAATTATCGCGAATTGTTTGTGCAAGTTGTTCACGAAATTCAGGAAGTGGTTTACGAAAATATTCTTCAATTTTTTCTTTTGAGCCTATATTTTCAATTAGCATATTGATTCGAGCCTCCACTTGCTGATTGACCATACCCTCTTGAACTTCTACTGTATCAACCTCAGCTTGATGCAAATAAAGTTTTTCAATCGCCAAACGTTCCGGAATCACGCAATAAGGATCACCATTAATATTGATACGTTCATAACGCATTTGTTGGTACATCTCTTCAATTTGCGATTTGTAAATCGGCTGATCTCCGACAACCCATGCCACCTCTTCTACAATATTATTCTGAGATGAAACAGGCAATGATATCGACATTATTACTAATGCTCCAAGAGTATATTTTTTTAATGATGTAAGATGCATAACTAAATCTTTAGTTGCTTTATAAATTACGAATCTACAGCTACAACAAAATTTATATTTTCAAGTAACTGAAATATTTGTTACAAATTTAACGCTTTATTTCAATATATCCCCAACATATTATCCTAATTATCCAATTTTACTAAGTATTTTTAACAATCTCTTAAAAAAAAGGGATTACAACACGTGATTTTTTTGCAGATATTCCTTAATTTTGCATTATAAAATCAGTCTATTTAAATAAATCCTAAACAAATGATGGAAACAAAATACGACAACAATGAACTCAACGAAAACCAAAGTACTGAAAGTCAAGATTGTAAAGGATTGAATTTCGTAGAGCAGCTTGTATATGACGACCTAAAAGAGGGAAAAAACGGAGGACGATTAAATACTCGCTTCCCACCGGAGCCCAATGGTTACCTTCACATCGGACACGCAAAAGCAATTTGCATGGACTTTGGTGTAGCAGAAAAATTTGGAGGAACATGCAACCTTCGTTTCGACGACACAAACCCCGTAAAAGAAGATGTTGAATATGTTGACTCAATTAGAGAAGACATAAAATGGCTCGGTTTTGATTGGGGTAATCGTGAATATTATGCATCTGACTATTTCCCCCAGTTGTTTGACCTTGCCGTACGTTTAATAAAAGAAGGGAAAGCTTACGTTGACGATCAAACATCTGAAGAAATTGCAGCACAAAAAGGCACTCCGACAACACCCGGCACAGAAAGTCCGTACCGCAATCGTACTCCGGAGGAAAATCTCGATTTATTTATGCGCATGAACGCCGGAGAATTCGAAGAAGGCGCACGTGTACTTCGTGCTAAGATTGATATGGCATCATCAAATATGCACTTCCGAGATCCAATCATGTATCGTATCATAAAGCACCCTCATCATCGCACCGGAACAACATGGAAAGTGTATCCAATGTATGATTTCGCACATGGACAAAGTGACTATTTTGAAGGAGTTACTCATTCAATTTGCACACTCGAATTTGTACCCCACCGCCCACTCTATGAATATTTTGTCAATGAGTTAGCCGATGAGACCTATCGTCCTCGACAGATTGAATTCAACCGCCTTAATTTGACATATACCGTAATGTCAAAACGCAAACTTTTACAATTGGTAAAAGAGGGACTTGTTGCCGGATGGGATGATCCACGTATGCCGACAATATCAGGGATGCGACGTCGCGGGTTTACACCTCAATCTATCCGCAACTTTATCGAACGCATCGGATATACAAAATATGAGGCTCTTAACTCTATTTCTCTACTTGAATATGCTGTACGCGAAGATTTGAATCGCATTGCGACTCGTGTTATGGCAGTCATTAATCCGGTTAAAGTTGTAATCACCAACTATCCAGAAGGACAGGTAGAAACTGTTGAAATGGAAAATAACCCTGAGCTACCGGATTCTGGTTCACATGAAATGCCATTCTCTCGAGAAATATATATTGAGCGTGAAGACTTCATGGAAAATCCCCCCAAAAAATTCTTCCGTTTAGCCCCCGGTGGAGAAGTACGTCTGAAAGGAGCTTATATAATCAAATGTGAAGATGTGGTGAAAGATGCAGATGGTAACATTACTGAAATACATTGTACCTACGACCCCGAAACACGTTCAGGACTTCCCGGTAGCCAACGCAAAGTGAAAGGCACATTGCATTGGGTATCAGCGGCTCATGCCATTGATGCAACTGCTCGCATATACGATCGTCTGTTCAATGTCGAAAACCCCGCAGCTGAAACTGATAGAGATTTTCGTGAAATGCTCAACCCTGACTCACTTCAGGTTGTAAAAAATATCAAAGTTGAGCAGTTTGTAGCTCAGAATGCTACAATTGGGACTAAATTCCAATTCCAACGTATCGGTTACTTCACCCCTGATTATGATTCTTCTTCCGACAATCTTATTTTCAACCGCACTATTGCACTAAAAGATAGTTGGGAAAAAGAACAGAAAAAATAGGAATATAGTAGAGTCAATATAGTACCCAAAGTGAGTTTTCTCATTCTCCAATATGTAATATGACTGGAGAAAGGAAACAAATCATAGCTATTTTGTGGGGACGCGATATTCGTGTCCCCACTATATAATTAGATAATAAAGTATTATGAGCGATCAATTAGAAACGCTATATAATAAATTTCGCAAAGAACTTGCTGAGAATGACCTTTCAATATACTACGACGAAGGAGACCTCGCCGACATCTTCGACTATGCAGGAGATGTTCATGACGATTATATCCGACTTGAAGTATTAATGCTCGGCAATCGTCTCTTTCCCGATAGCGAAATAATGCTTGAAAGACGCGCTATTTGGTTAGCCAACATGGGCAATGAACCTTTGCGTCAATTCATTGTAGATCACCCACGCTCCAACCCATCTGTAATGTGGGAAATATTGCGTATCCGCGCTAATGCGCCATACACCAATGAAGATGCAATTACTGAACTTGAGAACCTATTACAACGCTTCCGCCTTAATGACGATGAAACAATAATTCAATACGTCGCACTTGTACGACATCTTGAGCAGGAGCAATGGTTAATAAGCAATCTTGATTTTGTTCGCAATCATTGTGAATATCCTCCAACTCTCCTATTTGAGATTGCACGTATGGCATACAACCGCACCCAGTCAGCATCGGCATTGAAATTATTGGAGGAGCTTACTGAAATTGATCCATTCAATACTGATTATTGGGGATTAATGGCGGAGCTACAATCTAATTGCGAACAATATGATGAATCACTCACATCTCTCGACTATGCCAAAGCTTTAGAACCTGACAACGTAGAATTGCTAACTATAGAGGGTTTCAACTATCTAAAACAAAATCGTATAGATGATGCCATCAAAACATTTGAGTATGCATTAACATTGGATTGCGATTATTTCATAGCTAAGCGAAATCTTCTTGAAGCCTACCGCATAAAAGGAGAATCTTCAAAATGTAAGGAAATAATTAGCCAACTTTTCAGAGCAGAGCCTTCCGACACATCTCTACTGTGCGAAATGCTAATTTCATTTCCTGAGGAGATTGATGAAACACTCAGCCATTTTTACGCAAACTCTGATGCCGATGAAAATGAAGCGATTGTACATGCAAGCGAGTTATGTCGCACCGGTAATGATGCCATCGCATTACAATATATTAGATGGTACAACAACTCTTATTCACTTTCAACTCAAGGTAAATTGATTTTTATAGAGTTGATGTATCACAACGGTTATTATGACGAAGCTTACAATTACCTTATTGATAATATTAAAGCACCGGTATTATCTCCCAACGAGCTACCGGTCATAGCGGTAATAGTGTCAATATTGATGAGACTCCACATTTTCGACGAAGCATTACATTTTTGCAATGTTTGGCTTAAAAAGCTAAACAGCAACTTCCCCGAACACAACAGTTTCAATCTCGTCAACCGCGGACTGGTAGAAATACTTAACGACATCAGAACATTACTAATTAATCATCCCAATCCAACGGATAAGCAAATTGAAAGCGTAACACTTTGATAAAATATTGAGATTAACATATTTTATATGATACTCAATGCTTTTCATTAGTAAAATTTATTAATTTTGGCATTATAATAAACGACTGAAATAATGCAATCGAAATATACAATTTAAAATATATTTCAGAATTATAGGCAAACAATCAAACTATTGAAATGTTACACTTATATAGCTATCCAAAATTATTAGCTATATAATAAAGTTCAAAATTTTCTAACAAAACTACCAAAAATATGAAATATCGTGATTACAGGAAGCCTAAATTTGTACTTCCTCTGTCATTTAGAATAACCTTCGGTATTTTTATGATTTTAGTGTTCGGATTTGTAGGATTGATGTTATTATTGAATTGGTTTAATGTCATCTACGATCCGGCATGGAATTGGCTCCGATGGGTAGGCGGACCTATATTCATTTTATATGGTTTCTCTCGAGGTTATCGATTGTATAAATCTACCGCTCCGGAAGATGAGTCAGAAGAATAGAACTACATATCACAAATTGGGGAATAATTATGCTTAAAAGAAATTCAATTATAGCAGCCGCAATAGTTACATTAATTGCGTCTACAACGATTTCATGTAAATACAAAGTTGGGCAACAGAGCGGCTCAGTATCAGCGACTTCAGGAGTAACTGTTATGGCATGCGACGAGTCGTTTCAACGCATTATGGAACAAGAAATCAGTGTATTTGAATACCAATATCCTAACGCTTCGATATTATCCCATTTTATTCCGGAGCAACAATGTATCGATTCATTGCTCTACACGAATAACACTAAATTGGCCGTCACCTCTCGCCCACTTACCAGCTCCGAGATGCGCTATCTCGAATTACGCAAACGCCAACCGAGGTCAAAAATGATAGCCGTAGATGCTATTGCGATAATCGCCAACCCCGAGAATCCGATTAGAGAGATTTCAACCTCTGATTTAGCAAAAATACTAAGCGGAGAAATCGCCGAATGGCGTTGGGTCGAGCCTGGCAATAAGTCGGGGAAAATAGAAGTAATCTTCGACTATAATGGGTCAAGTACAATTAGATATATGACCGACAGCATTATGAATGGACAGGAGTTTGGGAAGAATGTTTTTGCACAAAATTCCAATGCTAAAGTGGTTCAAACAGTATCTGAAAATAAAGGAGCAATCGGTATAATCGGAGTAAGTTGGATTTCATCCGACATGAAAGGTGTAGAAATGACAACAGAGGAATTGTCAGAAGCATCTAACAAAAACGACACTACAATGCTCGGATTCTCTCCTAATATTAATGTACTTGCAGTAACCGGCCCGAATCAATTCCCCGGAGAGGGTAAAAAGCCCTATCAAGCCTATATATTTGATGGTTCATACCCACTCTATCGACCGATATATCTAACTGTTACGGGATATAAAAATGCAACACAAAGTGGATTTTTCACATTTGTCACCGGTTTTTCAGGTCAAAAATTGATACAATTGACCGGAGTTTTGCCGGCAGCCATGCACCCTCGTATTGTAAATGTAGAGTAATTGTCACACAACATAATTATTACACTCAGATTTCGCAAACCCCTCTATTTTGCCAACAATTGCGTTAATTTGCATCAATAAAATTTAAAAAAATAAGTTTTCGCAATTATTGGTATGAAACAGTCTTGCGATAAACAATAAAATTTAGTAATTTTACAATCGCTATTGTTTTTACAAATATTGTAGGCAACAAAAACAGCAAATATTTAGCTACAGAAAACTAAAAAAATATACAACATGAAATTAAAATCATTATTCGCTTTCATGCTCGGAGCATTAGCCGTAAGCGGCTCCGCTCAAGGGTTTAAAGATGCAGTAGAATATTTTCGCGCTGACCAACCCGAAGAAGCTGAGATTATCATCAATCGCACAATTAATGACCCCGCGACTGATAAATCAATGGCAAACTATTTCTTGGGCAAAATAGCATTGCAACGTGAGAACTTCGAGAATGCAAAAAACTTTTTTGAAAAAGGTATAACCGTAAATCCCAACAATGGTTATAACTATGTTGGATTGGGAGAAATTGCGCTTAACCAAGGTAACGAATCAGTAGCCAACGACTTCTTCAAACAAGCATCAAAACTTGCAAAAAAAGACGCAGTGCTTCTATCTGAAATTGCTCGCGCATACTACAACGCAGATGCAACAGCATATCAAGATGACATTCAAAAATATCTAAAGAACGCTCGCAAAGCCGATAAAGATTGTCCCGCTATCTACATCCTTGAAGCCGACATGCTTGCTCCTGTCAACATCGGAGAATCAGCAGGTTACTATGAAATGGCTATGAGCGCTCAAGATGGAGTGAACTATCCTGAAGCATTCGTGAAATATGCACGAACATATTTCCCCGTTAATCCAAAATATGCTATTGATGGTTTGAAGAAACTTCTTGAACTCCAACCCAATTCAGCTCTTGCACAACGTGAACTCGCCGAGAAATATTACGACAACGACCAGCTCACAATGGCAGCTGAACAATATGGCAAATACATCCAGAACCCCAACCACTTCAAACGCGACGAACAGCGCTACGTTGGTCTTCTTTATTTCGGCAAAAAATATGACGAATCAAATGCTCTTGCCGCAAAACTTCTCAGTGAAGACCCTGACAACTTCTATATGAAACGTATGCGCATGTACAACTATGCCGCTCTCGAAGATTATCAAAATGCGCTTGTAGAAGGTGAAAAATTCTTCAATGCTAAAGGTGATTTCGTTGCTAATGACTACAAAACTTTTGGCGACATCTACATTGCATTAGGACAAGACTCAATAGGTATCGTACAATACGAAAAAGCTTTGATTGTAGAGCCGGAAAAAGCATCGCTCTACAAGGATATCAGCCAAATTTACACTGCAGCAGAAATCTATGATAAAGCTGCCGATGCTCATGAAAAATTCATCGAATTGGAGCCAGAGCACACTACCAACGACTTAATGATACTTGCACGTCGCTACCAAAATGCTGCTGCTACGTCAGATACATGCACAGTAGAACATGATGTATATGCTGACAAAGCACTCAAAACAATAGAAATCGTATACGAAAAAGCTCCCAACAACCTTCAGGTTCTTTCAGCTCGTAGCCGTATCTATCTTATCGCAAATAATAATGAAATGAATGATGAGGTAGAACAGCAACTCGTAGAAATTCTCGCGATTCTTGATGCTGACCCTGCAAATACGACTAATCGCAAACAAGACTATATCTTTGCATTGAACCTTCTCGGCAAATACAACCTTAGCAAAGATCGCGAAAAAGCTAAAGCTTACTACAATCGCTTCCTTGAAATAAATCCCGAAAACGAAGCGCTAAAAGTTTTCGTTGATAAACTAAATGCTACCGAAGAAGAATAATAATCATATCAATTAAATATATATACGGGCCATACATAAAAATATGGCCCGTATTTTTATATGCCATCAATTAAAATTAGCTATATCTTGTATATTTCAGGCAGAATATATATCTTTACAACTATAAACACGACTATTAAATCTAATAACTGAAATAGCTAATGAAAAAAGATATCGTTACATTTTTTACTGATATCATAAATCAAGCCGGCAGCTATGATATAGCCCGTGCAGAATTTTTCCGGATTATTGCTGATGATGACGAGCTCCAACAGCAATATCGCGAGTGGTGTGATGAAAATGGATTTTCTGAACGTAAGGGATTTGATGAGTTCATCGATCAGCGCATTGATTCACATGACTCAGTATGGAGCTCACTCAACGATTACGACGAATGAATAACGATAATAGGAACCAAGACAAAGAAATATCAAAACAATGCCACAGCCGACGCATGCCGGCTGAATGGGAGCCCTCAGGAGCGGTACTGATTGCATGGCCACATGCTGAAACCGACTGGGAATACATGCTTAATGAGGTGACAGAATGCTATTGCAATCTTGTTGATGCTATTTTAGAAAGTGGGTGCAAATTGATTATTGTAGCACCCGATATCTCTATACCAAAAAAATATATCGGCAATCATAATCACCAAAACATAATATTTTGTCAAGTATCAACCAACGACACATGGGCTCGTGATTTCGGACCGATTACAGTTGTGGATAAAGACAATCAAATTAAGTTGATTGACTTCTGCTTCAATGGTTGGGGGCTAAAGTTTGCTGCATGTCACGATAATTTAATCACCTCAAAATTATCTAAAGCATCAGTATTCAACGCTCCATTAGAAAATCATTTAGGCTTTGTGCTTGAAGGTGGTTCAATAGAAAGTGATGGTTGTGGAACCATTTTAACAACATCGGAGTGCTTGCTTTCACCTAATCGCAATGGAGATTTATCTCGCGATAAGATTGAAGAATATTTGTGTCATAGCTTAGGTGCCAATCGCATTTTATGGGTAAACCATGGATACCTCGCCGGAGATGACACCGACTCCCATATTGATACATTGGCACGTTTGGCACCAAATGACACAATCCTTTATGTCAAATGCGACAATACAGAAGATGAACATTTTCAAGAATTATCGTTAATGGAGCAAGATCTTATGGCTATGCGAACACCCAACGATGCACCCTATAATCTTATAGCACTACCAATGCCCGACCCTATCTTTGACGAAGATGGAGAAAGATTACCTGCTACATACGCTAATTTCTTGATTACAGATACGAGCATTTTACTACCAACCTATCGCCAACCGGCAAATGACAGACTTGCCGAACAAATAATGCAAATTGCATTTCCTGAGCGAAAAATCATTTGTGTTGATTGCTCTGCACTTATTCGCCAACATGGTTCGCTACATTGTGTCACTATGCAACTTCCAAAAGAAATTCTTCCGATATGAAAAATAGCAATATACTAAAAACCGGTATTATACAACAGCACAATAGTGGCGACATCGCCGACAATCGTCGTCGCATAATGAAAAAAATACGCGTTCTTGCAGCTGATGGTGCGAAATTAATTGTAAACCAGGAGTTGCACGATTCACTATATTTTTGCCAAACAGAAAATGTCAATGAATGCAATCTTGCTCTAAGTCTTGATGATGATGCAATCACGTCATATGGACAATTAGCTGCAGAATTAGGCGTTGTGATAGTTACATCTGTTTTTGAGCGACGTGCGCCCGGTTTGTATCACAACACTGCGATTGTATTTGACACTGATGGAAGTGTTGCCGGCAAATATCGTAAAATGCATATCCCAGACGACCCCGCTTACTATGAAAAGTTTTATTTTACCCCCGGTGACATGGGCTTTACTCCAATCAAAACCTCAATTGGCAAATTAGGAGTACTTGTATGTTGGGATCAATGGTATCCGGAAGCAGCGCGTATCATGGCATTATCGGGAGCAGAAATACTTATCTACCCCACAGCAATAGGATATGAAAGTTCTGACTCTTCGGAAGAGCAAAAGCGTCAGCGCGAAGCATGGATTACAGTGCAACGTGGTCATGCCGTAGCCAATGGATTGCCCGTAGTAGCTGTGAATCGTGTGGGTCATGAGCCTGACCCGTCAGGAACAACTAATGGAATTACATTCTGGGGCAATAGCTTCGTAGCAGGACCACAAGGAGAGTTCTTATTTGAAGCATCAACCGAAGAAGAAGTAGCAACGATTATTGACATTGACATGCACAGATGTGAACAAGTACGTCGTTGGTGGCCATTCTTGCGCGATCGTCGCATTGATGCCTACTCCCCTATTCTTCGCAGATTTAACGACTAAAACAAAGTGTTTTCATTATCGTTTCTTTATGAAATATAGCATAGTTTGAACTATGCCACGAGCCGACAAATAGGCAATGAATGCAAGCCAAAGGGCATGGTTGCCAAGTCGTGAATAAAGCAAGAAATAGATGGCAAAAAATAGTGCCATTGCTACCAACATAGATAGCAACATTTGACGTGTACGTGTTTCTCCAATGAAAATACCATCCCAAATGAACGCAGTAACACCAGCGACAGGAATAAATATTGCCCAAATAATATAATTATTCGACATCGCAATTACCATATTATCACTACTCAACAACCTTAATATCCCATTCCCGGAAAGAGCATAGATAGAAGTAAAAATTAGTGTGACAATGCTTCCTACGATAAACAATCGTTTTATCATCTCCTTTTTAGCTGCATCCTGACCGGCTCCGGTCAATTTTCCGACTAAAGCTTCAGCTGCAAAAGCAAATCCATCCATCATATATGAAAAGAGTATAAAAAATTGCATCAATAAAGCATTTACAGCCAACACAATATCTCCTTGACGAGCGCTTGCTCGTGTAAACCAAATAGTTACAGCAACAAGGCACAATGTTCTTAAAAATATATCGATATTAATAGAGAAAAAACGTTTAATTTTTTTTGTATCAAATAGAACATTAAACTGCGTAAAATGTGGTCGGTAGCTGCGAAGCATTAAACATCCGGAGCAAAAACCGATCCATTGTGCAAACAAAGTTCCTAATGCAACCCCAGAAATGCCGAGTTTTGCCACATATACAAGCAATAGACTTGCTATAATATTTGATATATTAATTATTAAAGAAGTCCACATTGTTAGCTTGCTATTTTGCACTCCTATCATCCACCCATTAACAACACTTAGACCTAATGCTGCAGGGGCACCATAAATTAATATATCAAAATACTGAGAAGCGAGTGCAGATGTAGCAACATCACTTCCAAAGAAGTGCAACATAATAGTACGAATAGGATATTGAAACGCAATGAGTAAAATACTGACAGAGATAGCAACTAACATAGCTCTGTATAATGACGCATCACGCTCTTGATGGTCGCCGGCACCATAGGCTTGGGCTGTCATCCCTGATGTACCCATACGCAAGAATGCAAACACCCAATATATCATTGAAAATATTGTACTCCCGACGGCAATTGCAGCAATATATATAGGACTACCCATATGACCTACAATAGCCATATCAACCAAACCCAACAATGGAGTTGTGATATTTGCTATAATCGAAGGGATCGCTATTCTCAATATGTCGCGATCAATATTTTTCATTTCCGGAGTAAACAATATTATAGCTATATAAAAATATCACGGGGCTGTTTACCCCGTGATAATATTCTGGGTTTAAATTTTTACTTTTTACCTGCCATTGTAGAGCCCTTGTAAAGGAAGGCTATAATTACAGCATAAGCGACCAAACCAAGGATCTGCGGAGTTAAAGCAGTTCCATTTTCAGGAAGAGGCATACCACACATAATTGTGATTGCAGCAAACACACCAAACAAAGCGCCACCGGCAATAAAGCCTGATGCAATAAGAGTACCGCGGTCGTTGCGTGCACGACTCACTTCGGGGTCTTTTGATGAACGTTTCACAAAGTAGCTGATTGCTCCACCCACCAACATAGGCACGTTCAATGAAAGAGGAATAAACATACCCAAACAGAATGCAAGGGCGGGGACACCTAACCAGTTAAGCAATAAAGCCAATATAGCTCCTACAATATAAAGAATCCACGGAGTATCACCACCCATCATCAACGGTTCGATAACATTGGCCATTGCATTTGCCTGCGGTGCTACAAGAGCATTATCTCCGGTAAATCCATAAACCTTATTAAGCACCAATATCACACCACCAACAGTTGCAGCAGAAACGAGTGTACCGAGGAATTTCCACGATTGTTGTTTTTTAGGTGTTGACCCAAGCCAATACCCTACTTTAAGGTCAGTTACGAAACCGCCTGCCATAGAAAGTGCCGTACATACTACACCACCAATCACCATAGAAGCCACGATTCCTTGAGTACCATTCAAACCGATACCAACAAAAATTGCAGAGGCGATGATTAATGTCATCAAGGTCATACCGGATACAGGATTAGAACCTACAATTGCAATTGCATTAGCAGCTACAGTGGTAAATAAGAAGGCTATAATCGTAACAACAAGCCAAGCAACAGCTGCTTGCCAAAGTGAATTAATGACACCTATATAAAAGAACACAAATACAGCAATGAGAGCAATCGTGATGAAAAATACAACGTGCTTCATTGAGATGTCAAGTTGCCAGCGCACAACTTTTTCTTTCTTTTCGCCACCCTTGAATTCGCGACCTGCAAGACCGACTGCTTGGCGAATAATAGGCCAAGATTTAACTATACCTATAATTCCTGCCATTGCAATACCACCGATACCAATCATGCGAGCAGTACTTGAAAATATCTCATCAGGCGACATAAACTGCATCTGAACCGTGCCATATGTCCCCAACAATGGAATAATTATCCACCAAACAAATATAGAGCCGGCAAAAATGACAAATGCATATTTCAATCCTACAATATATCCAAGACCAAGAACGGCAGCACCTGTGTTGCAAGAGAATACAAATTTAGCCTTAGCAGCCAACGCTTGCCCCCATCCATAAGCGGTTGTTGTTACGGTATCGGCCCACCAGCCAAATGTAGCTACAATATAGTCGTAAATACCACCGATCAATGATGCTATAACAAGAATTTTAGCTTGACCATTACCAGCTCCCGATTGTCCGGACGCAAGCACTTGTGTTGTTGCAGTAGCTTCCGGGAAGGGGTATTTACCATGCATATCCTTAACGAAATATTTACGGAAAGGAATAAAGAATAATATTCCCAATACGCCACCAAAGAGTGAACTTAGAAAAATCTGAAGAAAATCGACTGTAATATCAGGGTATCTTGCTTGAAGAATGTAAAGAGCAGGCAACGTAAATATTGCACCTGCAACAATTACACCGGAGCAAGCTCCAATTGATTGAATAATAACATTCTGTCCTAACGCATTTTTCTTTTTAAGAGCCCCTGACAAACCTACTGCGATAATTGCAATAGGAATAGCAGCTTCAAACACCTGCCCCACTTTCAACCCAAGATAGGCGGCTGCCGCAGAAAATATAACAGCAAGAACTAATCCGAGGGTAACCGAATAAGGGGTAACCTCTTGATACTGACGAGCCGGGTGCATCATCGGACGATATTCTTCATCCTTACCCAACTCCGTAAAAGCATTTTCGGGCAAAGATGTAGGGTCGGCATCAATGTCAGCTATATTGCCGCTATCAACATCCAACTTAGTCGCCTCGAAATCTCTGTGTGGAATGCTTGTAGGCATCACACTTTCATCGTTGGTTTGTTTCATCTATAAATTTTCTAAATTTTAAAGTGAATATTAAGTATTTTCTGTTGTAGAGGGCAACTCACGAGATAGTATATCGAAACTTTCAGCAAGAATCTCAGTAACTCGACGAGTAATGGCATTGTGGTCTTGCCACTCACGAGTGCGCAATTTCCCCTCAATATAAAGTTTTGTTCCACGATCGATATAACGTTCCGCTGTTTCAGCAGCTTCGTCCCACATGACAATTTCGTGCCATTCTGTTCGTTTAGGAATCTCACGTCCATCGGGCAAGCGACGAGCCGGTTCATTCGTAGCCAATGAAAATGAAGCGATAGGCCTATTTTGTACATAACGAATCACCGGCTTTCGTCCGACATTACCTACAAGAATAACCTTATTTACCGACATAGACATTATTTATAATTCTATATAAATCAACTAAGACAAAACACTCTATTGGCAATGAATCTTATCTAATGAACAATAGCTCACGATACTTGGGTAGAGGCCACATTTCATTATCTACCATTAATTCAAGCTTATCAATATGATAACGAATAGTTTCCATACGAGGGACTACATTATCATGGTAAGCAATTGCCTTTTCACGCTCTTCTGAGATGCGATTTGCCTCTTTACGTGCATTTACCATTTCATCAACTTCATTTTTAATAATCGACATATGGTAAGCCATCTTCTCAATAGTAGAGAGGTCTTGCTTTGATATCTCTTGGAACTTATCTTCGCTAAAAAGAGTTTTTAATTTAACAAGATTGTCAACAAGAATAGATTGATAACGAGTAGCAACGGGAACTACATGGTTAATTGCCAAATCACCTAACACTCGAGCCTCAATTTGCACTTTCTTTGTGTACATTTCCCATTTAACTTCATTGCGAGCCTCAAGTTCAATTTTCGTAAAGACTCCGGCACGAGCAAACATTTCGACTGATTGTTCAGAAAGATAAGCGTCAAAAATCTTTGGCACTGAAGTTTCACAATCCAAGCCACGTCGTGCAGCTTCTTCTTTCCATTCATCGGAATAACCATTCCCATCAAAATGAATTGGTTTTGATTCTATAATTAAGGTGCGAATTTCTTCAAGTAACGCATGAGTTAAATCGTCACCATTGTTTAATCGAGCATCAATTTTAGCTTTAAATTGATTCAATTGGTCGGCAACAGCTGCATTGAGTGCAATCATAGCGGAAGCACAATTGGCAGAAGAACCAACTGCACGAAACTCAAAACGATTTCCTGTAAATGCAAAAGGAGATGTTCGGTTGCGGTCAGTGTTGTCAATCATGATTTCAGGAATCTGCGACATTCCCAACGATAACCCCGACTTTGAAGCAATCTCAAGCATATCGGTCGTTGTACTTCTTTCAATTTTTTCAAGAATCTCCGACAACTGTGTACCGGTAAAAATAGATATAATAGCAGGCGGAGCTTCATTAGCGCCAAGGCGATGAGCATTGGTTGCCGACGAAATTGAAGCCTTCAACAATGCATTATGATGATAAACCGCTGCCATTACGTTGACAACAAAAGTTGCGAACTGCAAATTTTCTTTTGGACTCTTACCTGGGCTGAAAAGTAGCACACCTGTATCAGTTCCAAGACTCCAGTTATTATGTTTGCCTGATCCATTTATACCAGCGAATGGCTTTTCATGAAGCAAAACACGGAATTTGTGACGACGAGCCACTTCCGACATTAATGACATTAACAACAAGTTGTGGTCATTTGCCAAATTTGTTTCTTCATATATTGGAGCAAGTTCAAACTGATTTGGGGCTACTTCATTATGACGTGTCTTAGCCGGAATTCCAAGTCTATGACACTCAATTTCAAGGTCAAGCATGAAAGCTTCAACTCTCGATGGTATAGCTCCAAAATAGTGGTCCTCAAGTTGTTGATTTTTAGCGCTCTCGTGCCCCATCAACGTACGTCCTGTCATAACCAAATCCGGTCGTGCGCTATACAAAGCTTCATCAACAAGGAAATATTCTTGTTCCCACCCAAGGAATGAATTGACGTGTTTCACTTCCGGGTCGAAAAACTTAGCAACAGCAGTAGCCGCTTTGTCGACAGCATTTATAGCTTTAAGTAGCGGTGTCTTGTAGTCAAGAGATTCACCGGTATAAGAGATAAATATCGTTGGAATACAAAGAGTTTTATCAAGAATAAATGCAGGAGATGAGATATCCCAAGCAGAGTAGCCACGCGCTTCAAAAGTGTTACGTATACCCCCATTCGGGAAACTTGAAGCATCAGGTTCCTGTTGCATTAGCAATTTACCCGTAAAGTCCTCAACAACGCCTTCTTTACCATCATGGTCAATAAACGCATCATGCTTTTCTGCCGTACCATCGGTGAGTGGGTGAAACCAGTGAGAATAGTGTCTGGCTCCATTATCGATAGCCCAACGCTTCATTCCTTGAGCAACAGAGTCAGCAATTTCGCGCGACAACGGCTCTTTATTATCAATTGCATTAACAAGCGCATCATAGGTTTTCTTTGGGAGGTATTCAAACATCTTCTGACGATTGAATACATATTTACCGTAATAACGATCAGGACGTTCGTCGGGAATTTCAACTGAGATAGCTTTTCGATTGAATGCTTCTTCGACTACTTTAAATCTCAAATCTGACATAGCTTAAATCTATTTTGAGTTCTATGGAATTTAGATAAATTCTCTATATTATAAAGTGCAAAGTTACAAAAAAGGCTGAAAAAATCAACGGAAAATATATAATACTACCTGCCATTTGAATTAATGAATGAAAAAAGAATTAAAGAAAATTGATTTTTAATATAAATATGACTATTTTTGTAGTAGTTATAATGGCATAACATTATAGTTGAAAATTTTTTAATTAAATATCATAATTACTTTTCTTCAAATCATGAAACAACGTTTTATTTTGAGCGCATTGGCAATTGGTTTGTGTGGAGGATTTATGTCGGTTAACGCAAAGGATCGCGTCACCCACAATCCCGACGCAACCAATACTGATGCAATTCTCCATGCATGGAGCTGGAATTTCAATGCTATTGCCGACAACATGGCAAAAATAGCCGATGCCGGATTTACAATGGTGCAGACATCACCTGTACAAGGGTGCTATAACCCCGAAGGTAGCTCTAAAAAAATTTTCGATGACAATGTCACAGAAGGGAATTGGTACTATTACTATCAACCTATTAATTGGAAAATCGGCAACCAAATACTTGGTTCACGTGACCAAATGAAGCAGATGATGGATTCTGCCGCAAAATACAATATTCGTATTATTGTCGATGTACTTCCCAACCACACAGCCTTTGATGTTGACTGCGTAGACGAAGAGATGTTTGAAGCAGTTGGTGGACGTGATAAATTATATCACTCACAAGGATTGACCGGAGTTCGCGATTATAACGACCGCTATCAATGCACTCTTTGGGGTTCAGGCGGGCTCCCTGATGTCAACACTGAAAATCCTGATTTTCAGAAATATTACATGGAATTCGTAAACGATTTGTTGAGCCTTGGCGTAGGCGGTTTCCGCTACGACACAGCAAAACATATCGGCGTACATTCCGACCCGGTTGATACCGCTGCAGGAGTTAAAGAAAATGATTTCTGGGATGTTGCAACCGGCCGCAAAGCTGTAAAGGGTGTTAAACTTGCCGTGCCCTACGACAGTTTGTTTGTATATGGTGAAATTCTCCAAGATAAGAATGTTCCGGAAGCTGAATATGCCGACTATATGGGACAAACAGCGTCGAGTTACGGACATTTCTTGAGACAAGCGATTGAAAAAGGTTCTGCAAAGAATATCGACCTTATTAATTGGTACCACTCAGCTGCACCCGAACACTTGACAACATGGGTAGAAAGCCACGACACATATTGTAACGCGCATGAAAGCGCCGGCATCACGGATGAACAAATACGCATTGGATGGGTATTCCTTACAGCTCGTCAAAATGGTGTACCTTTGTTCTTCAGCCGTCCAATGGGTTCAACCCGTCAAAACTACTGGGGCGATAACGTGCTTGGAGCAAGAGGTAATGATGAGTTCTTCCACCCCGAAGTTGTAGCTGTCAATCATTTCCGCCAAGGAATGAACGGACAAAAAGAGGATATCCAAATTTCAGAAAATGGAGCAGTATTAGTTGTTAACCGTGGTAAAAAAGGTGCAGCAATTGTCAACCTTTCGACTTCAGCCAAATTTGTTAACGTAGCAACCGGTCTCCCTAACGGCACTTACAAAGATGTTGTTTACGGTAAGGAATTTAAGGTGAAGAAAGGTCGCTTGACCGGTATCGCCGCACCCCATCGCTCATACATCCTACAAAAGAAATAATCATAAAGAAAAAATTTCATATTCTTTCCTGATTGAAAGATCAAAATAGAATTAGGAGGGTGCACATGCATTTATGTGCACCCTCATTAATTATAAAACATGTAGAAATATATTTGACAAAACTATTTTAATAGTTAAGATTGGTTAAATTTGGCAAAACCCATTGTAACTATAAAAATAGTTTGTATATTTGCGACATAAACTAAAAAAATAGTTATGCGTAAAACAACACCTAAAGACCAACTCACTCCCAAAGAGGAAGAACTTATGCAATTATTATGGGATAATGGTCCCATACTCATAAGTAAACTTTTAGAACTTTACCCGGAACCCAAGCCACATTTCAACACCGTTTCAACTGTGATGCGCCGTTTGGAAGGAAAAGGTTTCGTAGCACATACCGAAGCCGGAGGGTCATTCCTTTACTATGCAACATCGCCAAAGGAAGATTTTCGCAGCAAGAGTTTCGGCACATTTATCAAAAATTATTTCGGAGGCAGTTATTACAGCGCAGTATCGGCATTAGTTGCTGACGAGAAAATTTCTGCGGAAGAGTTAAAAGAATTGCTCGATTTAATTGAGCGCAAAGGCAAATAATATGGGCGCATTTTTATCATACTCCATAGTGAGTGGGCTTATACTACTTTGTTTGGGTTTAGCCTATCGCCTGCTTCTTGCGTCCGAAAAGCAACATGGTTATAATCGTGCTGTGATATTGGCTATATACGCAGTGTCGTTTGCTACACTACCAATAATTTCGCTACTACAGCCCGCTGTTGCACATCCTCAATCATCTATCATTATCGAAAATATCGAGATTGTAGAAACGATTATTACGCCGAGTTCAAAACCGATATGGGGCACTATATTTATATGGGTGTTTATTCTCGGAATGATAGCGGTAATCGCAAAGACGATTATAACATGGATGCAATTAGCCTCGATTATCCGTTCAGGAGATAAAATCAAAAAAGAGGGATACACAATCATAATTACCGACAGTAGCAACATTGCTCCCTTTAGTTGGTTGCATTATATAGTGCTATCTCGCGAGGATTATGAAGCCGGTTGCTCAGCCATTATTGAACACGAACTAAAGCATGTGAGTAGTTCCCATTGGTTAGACATTCTTTTTGCGCAAGTGGTATGTATTATCAATTGGTTTAATCCGTCAGCGTGGCTGATGCGCAACGAACTTTCGCTCGTACATGAGTACCAAGCCGATATGGCAGTTATCCGTGCCGGACACAATGCGCAAGAATATCAAATGTTACTAATAAAAAAGGCCGTTGGGTCGAAATTCCAACATTTAGCCAATAGTTTAAATCATAATAATCTCAAAAAACGTATCAACATGATGTATCAAAAGAAATCGAGCACAGGGCGTAAGTTTAAAGCCCTCGCATTAGTGCCTATGTTTGCATTAGCACTCGCAGTTACTACCGTATCACCCGTACGTGCCGCCATTTCCATGATTAACAACAGCGAGGCAACACTCGGCAATAGTAATGAACAAACTGCGACACCACAAGTCAACAATGCCACATCTGATGTTAATGAAGCAACGTCATCAGAAGAGGTTTTTCTCCAAGCTGAAGTAATGCCACAATATCCCGGTGGTATGAATGCTATGATGCAAGCCGTAATGTCAAAATGCAAATACCCCAATCCCGACAAAGAGAGGGAAGAGGGTGCCGTTGGGAACGCGATTATCCAATTCACCGTATTTTCCGACGGGCATACCGGCGACTTTCATCTCTTAAAATCTACCGGAGATGACGAACTTGACCAGATTGCACTAACTGCGGCACAAGAAGGCTTGGTTGAGACATGGACTCCGGGTATGACAAAAGGCAAGCCGGTTGCTGTCAAATTTGTCTTACCAATTGCATTCAAACCTACACAAAAGACCGATACTCAACAAGTGATTACAATCAGCAACAAATCGCGAGTTAAATCAACGACCAGCAGTATGGCTGTTTCCATTGACTCCGAAAAGGGTGTGGAAATAGAAGGTGTTAACCCTACGGACATAAAAAATTTCAACATCTATATTGATGACCAAAAGAGTACATACGAACAAATGAATGCGTTGGATCCCAATTCAATCGTATCCATGTCAGTTGACAAAGCTACTAATGCAGTGCGTATCGCGACAAGAAAATAATATTTTTATACACGTAATAATTAGACATAGAGAGTGCACTTCAAAATGAAATGCACTCTCTATTAATTTAGACGTATACGAATAGTTATTGATATTATCTTATTTTGTAGTTGACACCAAATCCTATCAATCTATACTTTTAGTTATTCATTATAGTCCGACCATACTTTCAATTTACCTGCTCAAGCTTAATTAGAGGACATTGCTTGTGACTTGAATTTCATACTTATCCATTTATCATAATGAAGTTGTGCGATTGCGGAGAGCGTTGCGACGCAGTACAATTAAGCCTAAAGCTGTCACTATAACGCTTAATGAGATGGTCACCCAATCCATTCCAAGATTAAGAGATGCGGCATTTTCTACTGCTTCTCCGGCATTACCTCTTACCGCAAACCATGATACTACAACAACCATCGAATTATTAAAAGCATGGGCTATTATCGGCAGCCATACAGACCCACTCCACCATATCAAATACCCAAAATATGCGCCTAACAACAATCGCGGCAAAAATCCGAAGAATTGAAAATGCATAAAGCTAAAAATAAAAGCAACGGACCATATAGCAAAATGCTTCTTTACATTGGGCATCGACATAAACAAGTTTTGCAATGCACCTCTAAAAAATAGCTCTTCTGCGATTCCTGTTAGTATACCAACAATCAAAATACCAACGACTAAATCCCCGACAGTATTACCACTAAAAAGTCCGTCAACAGCCGATGAGGCGGAGTCCTCCATACTTTTTAGAGTCTCTTCCAGACCGCTAAGGGCTTCAGGTAAGTGTAGATTGCTATTTAATTCTACCAACCATTCCATAGCCGGCATTGATGTTATCATAACAAGTATTGCAAGCAGAATTGATGAAAGGCGCGGCTTGACATTAATAGTAAGCAACGACGCGGGAAGACGTGTTGCCACAAATGCAGCTAATATTGCCGGCATAATAAACACTAATAAATCTTGTATTATAGTGAAAATACGCATCCCTTTGACACTAAATCCCTCTTCTCCAACAAACAATGCTGACACTACCGATACTAATATTAACATACCGAAGAAGACACCAAAAAGAACTCCCACAGCACGCCCGGGTTGATTAACTACCGGCAACCACCCATTACTTCGTTGTGAATTAAATGATGTTGAATTTACCTGTTTTAAATCCATGTATTTATATGTTTTAGTTTATCGTTTTAATTTATAAATTGAGATAAAAATCTTTCACTAAAGCGATATATTCTTCAGTATAATTTCCATCAGAGTTTTGAATTAACAATTGTGTTTTCTCAAACATGACATTATTTCCCGTTGAGAATTCCCACAATGTTCGTATCGCAGGTTTATTTTCGCGTGAAAAAACCCTACATTGACGAGATGGTGTCAAACCGATAAGTGCCGCCTCAAACATTACATCTTCGTCACGAGTTGCAGGGAGAACCATTGCCAAACGACCACCCGGGGTTAATTGTGAGATACTACGATAAATCAGTGTTGACAGTGGTAAGCTATCTTCATGACGTGCCACTGCTCTTAACTTATCGGGAGATTGCAGTTGTTCTGTGAAAAATGGAGGGTTACTGACTATTAAATCATATTTTTGTCCATCATCAAATTTACGAAAATCGGATAGCGAAACTTCAACCCTATTTGCAAATGGTGAATTTAGGATATTAATTTTACATTCCTCAACGGCGTCATTGCTAATATCAATACATTTTATAATAGCATCGTGGTACCGTTGTGCTATCATTAAAGCTATTAATCCAGTACCACACCCTACATCAAGCGCTCGTTTTACCCCTATGAAATCAGGCAACTTAGCCCATGCCCCAAGCAAAACACCATCAGTTCCGACCTTCATTGCGCTTCGGCTATTAGAAAGTGAGAACTGCTTGAAATGGAATATTGATTGGCGAGTCGGATTCATTATTTTAATGTGACTACATATTCATACTTTGCAAAAGTACAATTTTTCACATCCTTTCGCAACTATTTATCTCCATTTTGATTTTCAACGCAATTACATATTAAATGGTTAGTAATAAAACCAAACATTGAAAATCATTTTATTTTTTCTAATTTTGCAAAAAATAATTTATAGTCATGATTATTAACAGTGCACAATTCGTCATATCAAATACTTCAGTAAAGAAATGCCCTGCAGAAATGCTACATGAATACGCATTTATCGGCCGTTCTAATGTTGGCAAATCATCATTGATTAATATGTTGACGAACAAAAAGTCATTGGCACAAACATCATCCAAGCCGGGTAAAACATTACTAATCAATCATTTTCTCATTAACGACTCGTGGCATATTGTCGACCTCCCGGGATATGGATATGCGCAAAGAAGCAAAGATAGTCGCCAAGCAATTGAACGTATAATTCAAGAATATATCCTTAATCGACAACAGATGACCAATCTGTTCGTACTTATAGACGTACGTCATAAGCCTCAGAAAATAGATTTAGAATTTATGGAATGGTTGGGTGAAAATGAAGTTCCTTTTTCAATCGTATTTACCAAACTTGATAAATTGTCATCGTCAGCCGTCAAAAAATCTATATCTTCATATTGCACCACGCTACGCGAACAATGGGAAGAATTACCACCTATTTTCGCAACATCAAGCGAAGACGGACGAGGCAGGGAAGAACTACTCGACTACATTGAACAGCTCAACCAACTACCTCTTCAAGAGGAATAACATCTTAATTAATAAACCGTTGAGAAGTTAGGAAATCCACTCATATGTGAAATTTTTATTAAATAACTTTCGTACATACTATTTATCCTACATCCAAGCTATTTTTCTGTTTTTTTTATTAACTTTGTTGATAAAAAACAACCCCTTATGTCACAAACTCAATCATATCAATCAGGCAAACTCAAGCTACTACAACTATGTCGTGGACTATATCGCCAAATTGAGTCACAAGGCATAGATAAATCTAAATTAAATTCACTTACTGAGCTACTGCGCAAAGGGGCAAAAGATGGACATATCAAGCCCGACCGCTTCGGAATCAGCCCTGTGATGCACAACCTGCATGTGGCCTACGCATTATGCAATCGCGTAAGTCCAGATATAAATATGGTTGTGGCAATCATGTTGCGCAATCTCGTTGAATGTGATTATATAACTTTATCTGAAGTCAAAACTAATTGGGGCGATGATGTAGCTAAACTTCTCAACGGTCTTCAAAATATTACCAAACTATATTCTCGACAAGTAGCGGTAGAAAGCGATAATTTCCGTCGACTTCTCATGACTTTTGCTGAAGATATTCGCGTCATTATCATAATGATAATCGACCGTTTGGAATTGATGAAGCTAATCAATCACCATCCCAACGAACGATTAGTGCGAGAAGTGGCCTATGAAGCTAACTTTCTATACGCTCCGTTGGCTCACCGTTTAGGTCTTTACGCAATTAAAGGTGAAATTGAGGATATGTCGCTCAAATATACCAATCGCAAAGCTTTTAACGAGATTGTAGAACACCTAAACGAAACAAAGTCTAAACGCGAAGCCTATATAGAAGATTTCATTCGCCCGATTCGCGAAAAGCTTGATGCTTCCGGTATTAAGTATGAGATAAAAGGTCGTACAAAATCAATATACTCCATTTGGAATAAATTGATAAAGCAAAACAACGATATTGACCATATCTACGACCTTTTTGCCATACGCATTATAATCGATACAGAGAAAGAGCGAGAGAAAGCTGAATGTTGGCTCGCCTACTCTATCGTGACTGATATGTATCGTCCTAATCCAACACGCATGAAGGATTGGATTAGCATCCCCAAATCCAATGGTTATGAGTCACTTCACATCACTGTAGCCGGACCAGATGGGCGTTGGGTGGAAGTGCAAATACGTACACATCGCATGGATCTTATTGCCGAAAAAGGTGTAGCTGCCCATTGGCGTTATAAAGGGATAAAGAGCGAAGGGGAAATGGATACATGGATGAACAAAGTACGCAATATTCTTGAAGGAGGTGCTGAGGGGCCTATGGAATTGATGCGTAATTTCAAAATGGACTTCTACGACAAGGAGGTATTTGTTTTCACCCCAAAAGGAGATCTCTATAAATTACCGCTTGGAGCTACTGTCCTTGATTTCGCTTTTAATATCCATTCACGCTTGGGTTGTCAATGTACAGGAGCTCGTGTCAATGGGAAAAATCAAAAAATCAATTACAAGCTGCAAAGTGGCGACACGGTTGAAATTTTAACATCCGGCACCCAGTCACCCAAACAGGATTGGCTAAATTTTGTCATTACATCGAAAGCTCGCACCAAAATACGGCAAACTATCAACGAACGCTCCAATCAAGCCAACGAATTAGCGAAGGAAATGTTGCAACGACGTTTCAAAAATCGCAAAATTGAGTTGGAAGAAGCATCGTTGATGCGAACAATAAAAAGCCTTGGCTATAAAACGGTCACAGAGTTCTACAATAATATTGCCAATGAAACGCTTGATATCAACACCGTTATTGACACATATGAACAAACTATAGGACGTAGAATGCCAGAACCCGAAACTCGCTCAGCCGGTGATTTTGTGCTTTCCATCTCCGAGGAAAATAGTGGCAGCTCCGCAAGCGATGTACTTGTAATCGGTGACAATATCAAAGGTATCAACTATCGTTTGGCACGATGCTGCAATCCAATACATGGCGACGAAGTATTTGGCTTCATTTCTTCGGAAGGTGTAGTTAGTATCCATCGTTCCGACTGTCCTAATGCCATCCACATGCGTCACCGCTTTCCATATCGAGAGGTCCCGACAAAATGGTCAGGAAAGATTGGCAACCAATTTGCGACCACACTGAGTATAGTTGGGCACGACGATATCGGCATTGTAACGAATATTACTTCAATAATTAATAAAGAGAAAGATATCACATTAAGAGCCATCTCTATTGATTCCAACGATGGACTATTCCAAGGACAATTATCAGTAGGAGTGAACGATGTTGGAGCTCTAAAAATGCTTATAAAAAAAATAAAAACTATAAAAGGAGTAAAAGATGTACAACGTGTATAAACATATCTCAAAAACCTTTTTGACCATTTCAATCGCAACATTAGCATTAAGTTCATGCAAAAGCGAGAAATCAGACACTGCCACTCTCGCAGAAGAATTATTTAACAAAGCCCAGACTGAGTTAAATAGTGGTAATGCTCACGAATGTATAACTCTATTGGATTCACTTGACTCAAATTTTATTAAAGAACGCGACATCATCCAACAGAGCATGAATTTGCGTCCACAAGCTCTATTGCAGATTGCAACTGAAGAAATTGCATCAACCGATTTTATTATTAATACCAACAAAGCGAAACTTGATAGCCTTAAGCCATTGATGACACACATCGATGTGCCGGGCACCGAGGGATATTCTCTTGTTGGGACATTGGTTGACCCAAATTTTATGAATAAAACAGGTATCTCTCCCCGAGTGTCGGAAATTGGTGAATTTTACCTTGTAACATCAGTAAATCCTGCCGGAGGATTGAAACACTGGTCGGTTTCGGCTGTAGTTGGAGATATGATTGCAACTACTGATACAGTTGCCTACGATGGCGCACTTAACTTCCGCCTCAATAATTCAGAAGTAATCACATTTACACCTGCCGGAAGTAATAGCATTGGAGAATTAGTAGCCAACAATCCAAATCTTCCGGTAAAAATTATTTTTAACGGAGAAAATGGCAAAACCAAAAGCATATCACTATCGACCACTCAAATAGAGGGAATGGCTACAGCATATCGCTATGCTTTAGCAATCAACGATATGCGAAATGCGACAATTAATCTCGAGCGTCTAAATGCACGATGCAATAAGCTACAGCAGCAAATCAACAATAATAAAGCTAATCCCGAATAAGAAGTTGAACTGAGAATATTTTTATCCTATAAGTAACTCTCAGAATGAATACTTTACAGAATAAAGACAATGACAATACCACAGATAATAGAATCTACCCCCGGTCGCGGGTTCTCTTTTGAAGTACTTCCACCACTCAAAGGGAAAAGTATCGAAACATTATTCCGCGGAATAGATAAATTGATAGAATTCAATCCACGATATATCAATATTACAACCCATAGGAGTGAACTCGTGTTCAAGCAAACCGATGGCGGGTTATATCAACGTGTCACGCAGCGCACACGTCCCGGGACTGTCGCGGTTGCCACGGCAATTCAAAATAGATATAAAATTCCGGTTGTACCCCACATGATATGCAGCGGGTTCTCAAAAATGGAGACCGAATACGCACTAATTGACCTCGCATTCTTGGGTATTACTAACATTCTTGTGTTGCGTGGAGATAAAGCCAAGCACGATAGCAAATATATGCCAAACGAAAATGGTTATATGCACGCATCTGAATTGCAACAACAAGTAAATGATTTTAATCGAGGATTTTTTATCGATGGCACACAGATGGACACAAGTCGCGAAAAGCCATTCTCATGTGGAGTAGCGGGATATCCGGAAAAGCATGAGGAATCTCCCAATTTAGACATGGATTTGCACTATCTCAAAGCCAAAGTTGATAATGGCGCCGATTATATCGTCACTCAATTGTTTTATGACAATAAGCACTACTTTAAATTCGTAGAACGTTGTCGCGCTATCGGCATTAATGTACCCATTATTCCCGGCATTAAGCCTATTTACAGTGTCAACCAGCTATCTATTCTTCCTAAAATATTTAAAGTTGACATACCCAACGAATTAGCAAATAAAATGCTTGGTTGCGCTACCGATGAAGAGCGCAAAATGGTAGGCATTGAATGGGGAATCAACCAAGTAAATGAGCTATATGAAGGAGGAGCACCATCAATACACTACTACTCTCTAAACGCGGTTGATATGGTACGCGAAATTGTTAAAAACACGTTATAATCTAACTGATTTCCCGGAATGAAGTTTAGTGATATACCTGCGCACAACTCAGTCAAGCGACAACTTGTCGATATGGTCGACAATGATAAAATACCCCATGCGTTATTATTTGAGGGGAAAAGTGGTATAGGCAAAATGATGCTTGCCCGAGCTTTAGCACAATACATTCACTGCCCAAATCGGAGCAATGGGGATAGCTGTGGGGTGTGTCCCTCATGTCTACAACACCAATCGTTCAATCATATCGACACCCACTTCTCTTTTCCAGTAATAAAGGTAAAAAACAAATCCGGAGCCCCCGTTTCCGATGATTGGATTGACCAATGGCGACAACTTCTTTCCGATTCTCCATATATGGATATGAATACGTGGGTGGATTTACTTGGAAACGCTAATGCTCAGCCAATAATATATGTTGAAGAAAGTAGTGCTCTAATCCATAAGCTCAACTTCACATCACATGCATCACGTTTCAAAATAGTATTGATGTGGCTTCCGGAAAGAATGAATGAACCGAGTGCCAACAAATTACTTAAATTATTAGAAGAGCCACACGACGACACGCTATTCATTCTTGTAAGCAATGAGCCGACAAAGATTCTCCCAACAATATATTCTCGCCTACAACGCATACAAGTAAAACGACTCGATGATAATGTTATTGCTCAATATCTTGAGCAAAATTTCGGAGTTGCAACCGACCAAGCTCAAGGTATTGCTCGACTTGCAGAAGGAAGTATACTTGAAGCCACGCATCGTCTATCCACATCCGATGAGTCAAAACAATTTCTCGAAATGTTTATATCGCTTATGCGATTTGCATATCAGAAAAAAGTAGGGGAACTGCGCAGATGGAGTAATACGGTTGCCGAGTTTGGGCGCGAAAAATGTTGCCGATTCATGGAATATTGTGAACGCCTGACCGGTGAAAACTATATATACAATCTACGCAACCCTCAACTTGTTGCCTTAGATAATGAAGAAAGTAAATTTAGCACCAACTTCGCTCGTTTTATCAATGAACGCAACGTTGAGCAATTAAGACTTCTCTTTATCGAAGCTCGGCGCGATATAGCCGGAAATGCAAATGCTAAAATCGTACTTTTCGACATTGCAGTAAGCATAATTTTATACTTGAAATAATTTCTATATAAAATACCATGGAAACAGATTACGCTTGTACAGGCACTCCTCTACGTGTCCCTTTTCTCAAACAAGTAGCTCAAGTTTATACTGACAACGAAATAAATTCTCTTGCCAATTTTTGTTTCGTCGTTCCTAATAAACGAAGCGCTGTTTTCCTTTCGAAATATTTCAAGGAAACACTAATAACAAATGATCGAACTGCAGCATTAGCTCCTGCCATTATCACTATCTCAGATTTTATTTCTGATTTGACCGACAAAGTTGAGATTTCGAGAATAGAAATGCTGTTTATTCTCTATGAGGTACATTCAGAAATCATCAAGAAGCATCTTTCAGAAAATGACATTGCTACCGGAAAGGGGCTTGTTGATTTCAACCGTTTCCAATTTTGGGGAGATATTCTTATCAATGATTTTGGTGACGTAGACCGTTATCTTGTCGATTCAGACCAACTATTTCGCAACATAGAAGGACTTAAAGAAATAAGCGCAAACTTTCTGACTGAGGAACAAATTAATGTCATTCGCAAATATTGGAACGAAGATTTTATTCCGGAGCCGATAAAAGATTTTTGGAATCATATCGTTCATGAAGATTCCCCAAAACAAGGTAAAGGGAAAAATATTGCCGGATTTGTGAAGTTGTGGCAAGTAATGAACGAAATCTATACCGATTTTCGCAATCGATTAGAAGCGTTGGGGTGCGGATATAGTGGAATGATTTATCGTGAAGTCGCTGAAAATCTAAAAATGATGAGTGCAGATGACTTCTGTTATAATCGATACATCTTTACAGGCTTCAGCGTACTATCAAAATCTGAGCAATCGATATTCCAATCAATGAAAAAAATGGAGATAGCCGACTTCTATTGGGATTACGCCTCTCCTGCAATGAAAATAAATGGGAATCGGGCATCTAAGTTTATCGCTAAATGTGTTAATAATTTCCCCTCACAATATCGCGTCGCACTTGATGCAGTCGACACTTATCCTGACATTACTGTCCTCGCCGTTCCCTCAACATTTGGACAGGCAAAAGCCATTGCTCCAATTCTTAAAGAATTATATCCTGAGAGATTTAATGCAATTGCAAATAGCGATGTAAACTCAGTACTTGAAAAAACCGCTATTGTACTACCGGATGAAAATCTCGTGTCACCACTACTCAATGCCATGCCACGAGAAATCAATACAATCAATGTCACTATGGGATTTTCATTGAATCACACCATAGTAGCATCGTTGATTAAGTGTATAGTATCTATGCAACTGAGAGCGCGAGAACTTCGGTCGCTCGACACATTTTTCTTTGAAGACGTCATTTCGCTACTCTCCCACCCTCTCATTCGCTCTCGATATGCATCAATCTGCGACAAAATTATCGCAAAAATCAACAAGGAGCGAATTTTTAACGTCCCGGCGAATTTCTTTGAAAATGAAGAATACAAACCGTTAACCCCAATTTTTAGCATTGTAAAAAATCTTAATGACTCTGATGGTGTAATTACTTATCTTGACAATCTATTTGCATGGCTCGCCAATGTCGTTCAACCGAGTAATGAAATCTCGATTTCAAATTATGATGTTACGGATGATTCGGAACAAATAGTAGAAGAATTACCCTCGACATTTTTGGAACTTCAATATATCAACTCCTATCGCGCCGCGCTCTCTGAACTTCGCAGGCTAAACGATACCTATCTCAAAAGCGGGAAAATCTTTCTTGAGGATAAAACGGTGTTTCATCTTGCCGAACGTATATTAGGGAACCAAACGATAGCTTACGAGGGCATGCCATTAAAGGGATTACAAATAATGGGGGTACTTGAGTCGCGTAGTCTCGATTTTGAGAATGTGATTATTACATCGATGAATGAACGCATTTTCCCACGCAAGCACTATGCCAAGACATTTATTCCTGAAGCATTGCGCAAAGGATATGGCATGGCATCAATAGAGCACCAAGAAAGCATATATGCCTATTATTTCTATCGTCTTATTTCACGTGCTAAAAAAGTATTCTTACTCTACGATGCTCGCACATCGGGGCTACGTGCCGGAGATATGTCACGCTACATTAATCAAATAAAGTATCAATTCCCGGCTGAAAAGGTAACATTCAAAACATCGCAATATCTCATGACTTCAGTAAATCCTGAAGTGTTAACAATAAAAAAGACACCAAGGATAATGAGCGAGTTGCGAAAATTTCTTATTGGCTCCACCAACAAGCGTTATTTATCAGCAAGTTCATTAAACAAATATATCAATTGCCCGGTTCATTTTTATCTCTCGGTTATTGAAAGATACACCGAGGAAAATGAGCTAAGAGATTACATGGATGAAGGTACATATGGAACAATAGTTCACGATGTTGCAGAAAACATGTACAAAATCTTTAAAACGGAGGGGGAGCCATTGCGTCTAACGGAAGATATTCTTAATAAACTTTCAACAGAGAAGTTAATCGAAGAATATGTTGCGATGTCAATACGCAAACACTACTTGAAACTTCCTGACGGAGATACCACTCCACTAACCGGAGATGCTGCCATCTATCAAAAATTAATGGTTAGAACGCTTCATAAAATGTTTGAACGCGAGAAAGAGTTTAGCGGAATTGAGTTCATGTCCAGTGAGGAGGATGAAAAATGTGCATTGAAAGTAAACGAGAATTTCACCATAAATATTAATTACCGCATCGACCGTATTGATCGAATGACCACCGAAGAGGGAGAAGAGGCTCGACGTATTATTGATTATAAGACAGGTGGCGACGAATTAAGTTCAGGTGATATTTCAAATTTATTCAACGGCAAAAAGAATAACATTAAGGCAATATTCCAACTTTTGTTATATTGCAATGCATATGCTCAAAATGAGGGATTCAACGGCCCGATACAACCTTTAATTTATTCATTAAGAAAAGTTTCCGTCGAGCAATTCAAGCCTCTATTAATTAATGGCGCACCTGTTATGGATTATCGTGAATGTAACGAAGAATTTCTTCAACTTCTTGGAGAAATGCTCGAAGAGATGTTTAACCCCGAAATTCCATTTACAGCAAAACCCGATAAAAATTCAAATTGTAAATACTGTAAATTTCAAGAAATCTGTTCGGTATAATTATTAATTAATGGCAGGTCTTTACGTTCATATACCTTTTTGTCACTCGAAGTGTAGTTACTGCGACTTCTATTCGGGATTGCGACCAAATGTAGTTGAAGACTACATTGATGCCCTAATTGCTGAGTTGCATCTGCGTAAAAACGAGATGTCGGAGTCGATCACAACAATATATTTCGGTGGAGGCACCCCTTCGATTCTTCCGGTTGAAGAACTTAAACGGCTTATAAATGCTATAAATCTCGCCATTGACACCAGTTGCGTAGAGGAGTTCACAATAGAAGTCAACCCCGAAGATATCAACAAAGATATATTGTGCAACTACCGAGAGCTTGGAATTAACCGCGTCAGCATAGGTGTTCAATCTTTCAACGATAATCTGCTTAAAAGTATAAATCGTTGTCATACATCAACGCAAGCGCTAAATGCAATTAAATATCTAAAAGAGGACAATTGGAATTATAGTGCTGATTTGATGTTTGGTCTACCGGGCCAAACAATTAAAGATTGGCACTACGATGTTGATACACTCATGCGAATGCGCCCACCTCATTTCTCGGCATACTTATTATCTTATGAACCGGGGACTCGTCTATACACAATGCTACAAGTCGGGAAAGTAGAAGAAGCGTCTGAGCGGTTAGCCTCAGAGATGCAACAAATAATTACAACTGCAGCCACAGAAAACGGATATGAGCATTATGAGATTTCCAATTATTCTCTCCCCGATAGACATTCGCGTCACAACTCCGCATATTGGGCAATGACCCCTTATCTTGGGCTTGGGGCATCCGCACATTCATTTGACGGGAAATTACGACGAATAAATCCGGCAAATATCAAACAATATCTAAATGCCCTAAAGCAAGGTGAAATTGTAGCAACAATAGAAGAAGAAACTATATCAGAACAATTTAATGATTATATAATTACCGGACTTCGAACCATAAACGGACTATCTCTCGATATTTTAAAACAGAATTTTCCCGATAAATATGTAGCAAAAATACTTGATGACGCTGCGCCATTAATAACGTCGGGGCAAATAATTTTGAACGATAATCGCCTATATATACCGCATCGGTATTGGCTAAAATCAGATGCAATCATGAGAGAGTTAATACTTGTATAATTATTACCACTCTTACATATTCAAATTTTTACTCAAATATTATAGTTTAAGTACCTCTTTCTTGGTCTCCTCCGTGATTTTTTGTAAGTTTGCAGTAACATGGAAAAGAATGACACTATGACCGCTCATAACTACATGGTCGACTTTACAATCACCGACACAGAGTTTGTTAGTCCTGATGTTGTTTTATTAAAAATGACCCCGGCCGACAGTAAAGTACAACTTCAAGAGATGAACATTCGCCCCGGACAGTTCGCTCAAGTTAAAACGCCCGATAATGCGACATTCTTGCGGCGACCAATCTCTATTTGTTTCGTAGATTTAGAACGAAACAAGTTATGGTTGTTAGTCAGAAATGCCGGCAATGGCAGTCGTGCAATAATGAATTCTCCGGTTGGAGCAACACTTAATATCATTCTTCCGCTTGGCAACGGTTTTGGCATGGAGATTTGTGGAGACTCCCCGCTTTTGATAGGTGGAGGTGTAGGTTGCGCGCCTTTATTAATGTTAGGCGCTCATTTAAAAGCGAATGGCATTACCCCAACCTTTCTAATCGGTGCAAGAAATAAAGATTTAGTTCTTCTTGAAGATAAACTTTCACTTTATGGCCCGGTTTACGTATCTACCGATGATGGCTCATATGGCGACAAAGGTCTCGTAATAGAAAATCATATTCTTAAAGAAGAATTCAGCAGTATATATACGTGCGGTCCACTCCCTATGATGAAAGCCGCGGCCGCTATAGCTAAAGAAAAAAATATACCATGCGAGGTCTCTTTAGAGAATGTCATGGGCTGTGGCATCGGAGCATGTCTCTGTTGCGTAGAGAAAACTGTTAAAGGGAATGTGTGTGTTTGTAAGGAGGGTCCGGTATTTAATATAACTCAACTACTATGGCAGAATTAGGTGTAAAAATA
This sequence comes from uncultured Barnesiella sp., assembly GCA_964462445.1. GTDB lineage: Bacteria > Bacteroidota > Bacteroidia > Bacteroidales > Muribaculaceae > JAGBWK01. The sequence goes on from CAYWXG010000005.1 coordinate 59,523, forward strand.
GGAAATCTTCATTTAAATAATCCGGTGCTGACTGCATCGGGCACTTTCGGTTATGGCGAAGAGTTTGCCGACTTTATTGATTTAAACGCGCTCGGAGGTTTTATCGTAAAAGGCACCACGTTAGAGCCACGCCAAGGAAACGACTATCCACGCATGGTCGAGACCCCCTCTGGAATGCTCAACGCAGTAGGATTGCAAAATAAAGGGGTAGATTATTTCATTGAAAATATTTATCCGCGCCTGACAGAATACACCTCAGAAATTATTGTCAATATCTCAGGTTCTGCGGTTGAAGATTATGCAAAAGTGGCAGAAAAACTCAATACACTTCCTCGTATCAATGCAATAGAGGTAAATATTTCATGCCCCAATGTCAAGACCGGGGGGATGGCATTCGGTACAACAACAACCGGAGCCGCAGCTGTTACAAAAGCTGTTCGTGAAGCTTTCGACAAAACGTTGATTGTAAAACTTTCACCCAACGTAACAGATATCACAGAAATAGCACGAGCAGTTGAAGCTGAAGGCGCCGATGCTGTTTCGCTTATAAATACATTAATGGGAATGGCGATTGATGTTGAACGTCAGAAGCCCTACCTCTCCACCTATACGGGAGGATTATCCGGAGCTGCTGTTCGCCCTGTCGCAGTTAGAATGGTATGGCAAGTACACAAAGCAGTTAAAATCCCAATCATAGGCTTAGGGGGAATTATGTCGGGTAGAGATGCCATGGAGTTTATTCTTGCGGGAGCGACTGCAATTGAAGTGGGTACTGCTAATTTTATAAACCCCAAGGTGACAGTTGAAATTGTTGACTATATCAACGAGTATTGCCAACGCCATGGCGTTAGCGACATCAATCAGTTGATTGGTATTATCTGACAAGGATTGCCCAATTTAAGGACCAAAGGTTGCCCACAACCATTGTTATAATAAAGACTCGATGATTTCAAATAATTATCGAGTTTCTTTTTATCGTAAACTCGCCCAATATCGGTAAGCAATAATTCAATATCATCGGCAACGAATTCATCAAATTTCGATGCTTCAATAATTGCTATTGTTCCGGGAATAAATACGGTTGAATGGACCTCTCTCTCAAATGGCTCAACAGATACGCAATTATTATCAATAGTCACAATTGAGCAACCACACACACCTGCATGCCAAAACACTTCAGTAGCCAACAATCGGTGCATTATTCATCTGTTTTAGAAAAACGATAAGTGCGTTGACCGTGGCGTTCATTATAAGTCTCCTTACGATTTCTCGTTCTTACCAATGAAATGCTATCCAAATAAACAACTTCGCCCGGTTCAAATTGATAAGAAATAGAACCATACACTACATCCGGTTTAGCCAATGAATCGGTAACTAATCTCACTTTCAACCAGTTCCTACTAACAGATGACGTTGGGCGAAACTCTACTCTACCATCTTCATAATCGGCATATAGTATAGCCTTAACAAGCGGAATATTTTGGCGACTGTTCATTAATTTGAATTGCAATGTGTAATTATCTCCATGTTTCCACGTGCTATCCTTTTCAATCTTAAAAACGATATTCTGTAATGAATCCTGAGAGGCAAGTTTATATGTATGGGACAAGGGCCAAATATCAATAGAGTCTCCCTCTGCAAAAATCGGGCTTGCGCCTTTACGACCTTTAACTGATTTTAGGTCTTCTTCTAAATTGGCAATAACTTCGTCATATATTTCAATATAATCCTCAATGTGATTGCCATACCACACAAAAGATGTGTCGAGTTGAGCTTGGCTGACACCATGCTTTTGTAATATTGATTGCTTTACCATCTTTTTCATTGAATCGGAAGGGAAATATCCACGTTGCAACTCTACAACACTTTCACCCTTATGAATATCAACGAGCAAAGACGTCATATCTCTCTTATTCAATACGTTATCAGGCAATTTACTGCAACTTATTGAACATAAAGCAATGCATGCAATCAAAATACATCTTATTATCCACCCTTTCGCTATCAACATCTTTTCAATTTTTCCGGGCTTCTTTATTTTTCTTTTCTTCTAATCTCCTACGTTTAAGTTCTGAAAAAGTATAGCCCATATGTTTTGAATAGAACAAAAGTATCGCAATTATACCGCATGAAATTGCAGCATCGGCCAAATTAAATATCGGTTTGAAGAATTCAAAATGCTTTCCACCTATAATTGGGAACCAATCGGGCCAATTAAAACTAAACAGAGGGAAGTAGAACATATCAACGACTCTACCTTGCAAGAGCGGAGCATATCCCCCTCCATCGGGAAATATTAACGCTGTATCCGGGGGCATCGGGTTATTGAACATGACACCATAGAACACACAATCTATGATGTTCCCAATAGCACCGGCAAGAACTAATGCAACGCATATCAAATAACCGAATTTCACTCCTGAGCATTTGCGAAGTTTCAACAAATAATATATTATTGCCCCGACAAATAGTATTCTAAATATTGTCAAGAACAATTTACTTCCAAATTGCCATCCGAAAGCCATTCCATTATTTTCAATAAAGCAAAGTTTAAACCATGAAGTAATTTCTAATTCCTCTCCAAAATAAAAACTCGTCTTTACCCATATTTTCAATAATTGGTCAAACAACACTACCAATAGGCCAATTAATATGGCCATATGGTAGCGGTTTAATTGCTTTATACTCTTTAGCATGTTCACTTATTTCCTACCGATTTTCTGCTCAACACTCAATGTCGCATGAGGCACAGCACGCAAGCGTTCTTTGGGTATTAACTTCCCGGTTGCACGATCTATCCCATATGTTTTGTTTTCGATACGTACTAATGCGGCTTGCAGATGCTGAATAAATTTCAACTGACGCATAGCCAAGCGACCGGCTTCTTCTTTACTCAATGTGCTGGCTCCCTCTTCAAGCACTTTAAACGTAGGTGACGTGTCGGAGATGTCATTGCCATCGGAATTATTCACATTGCTACGAAGGAGTTCAAAATCCTTCTTGGCCTTTTCGAGCTTAGTAAGTATCAACTCTTTAAACTCCTGGAGTTCTTCATCTGAATATCTCGTTTTTTCTGCTTCGCTCATATCGGTATTTATTTAAGATAATTATACTGAATATTTCTTTATCGATTGATTATTGATTATTTAACTAATTCAACTTTTACTTTAACAATCAAACCATCGATGTCGAACGTTTCATCTTCTGCGACGAGCAATTCTGCTGCAATTTCAATATTGTCGGCGAGTACCTGACGCTGAATATATTCTTTAAAACATAAAACAGCATCATTTGTTTGCTCATCACCTTCAACAGTAAGATTAATTCTGTCGGTAATATCATAATCGCGACTCTTACGCAAATTTTGGATTCGATTAACGATGTCGCGGGCTATACCTTCCTTATGCAATTCGTCGGAAATAGTTACGTCCAATGCCAAAGTTAAGCTTCCTTCGTTGGCAACAAGCCATCCGGGAATGTCTTCTGAGAAGATTTCCACATCTTCCAAGTCAATTATTACATCTTCACCATTGACATTTATCTGAAGTTTAGCATTTGATTGGAATTCTAAAATTTCAGATTGGCTCAATCCTGAAATCACACCGGCAACCGCCTTCATATTCTTACCATGTTTCGGGCCGAGTTTTTTGAAATCGGGTTTCACCTTATAAACCAAAATACCATCATCGGACTTAACGTATTTAATTGACTTAACATTAACTTCCGACAAAATCAAATCAGATATTGCATCAATAGAATCGCGTAGTTCGGGATTGTCAACAGGTATCATGATTGTAGACAACGGCTGACGTACCTTAATATTGCTCTTACGACGCAATGACAAAACCATACTTGTCAACGTCTGTGCTATAGCCATACGTTCCTCCAATTTAGCATCGATAACAGATTCATCGGCAACCGGGAATTCGGCCAAATGTACAGAATATTTAGCATCGTTGGAATGTAATAGATTGCGATACAATTGATCGGCATAGAAGGGAGAAATGGGTGCCATCAATAGCGCAATAGTCTTCATGCACTCATATAGAGTCTGGTAGGCTGAAAGTTTATCTTCCGACATTCCACCACCCCAGAAACGTTTTCTATTAAGACGTACATACCAGTTGCTGAGGTTATCGTTAACAAAGTCGCTGATTGCACGTGCGGCTTTAGTAGGTTCATAAGTTTCAAGTCCGTTATCCACGGTCTTTATCAACGTGTTCAACGATGACAATATCCAACGGTCAATTTCCGGGCGTTTCTCTACGGGGACTTTTGCTTCATCGCCTGTAAATCCATCTACATTGGCATAAAGAGAGAGGAATGAATATGTGTTGTAGAGTGTTGAGAACAATTTGCGAGAGACCTCAACTACTCCTGCCTCATCAAATTTCAAATTATCCCATGGTGATGAATTTGAAATCATGTACCAACGCAATGGATCGGAGCCATATTTATCAATAACTTCGAACGGATTGACAGCATTACCCAAACGTTTTGACATCTTGTTTCCATACTTATCAAGCACCAATCCATTAGAAATTACTGCTTTAAACGATTTAGAGTTATTCACCATAGTTGCAATTGCATGAAGCGTAAAGAACCAACCACGAGTTTGGTCTACACCTTCCGCAATAAAGTCAGCGGGGAACACATCTCCATTATCAACAATATCTTTATTTTCAAACGGATAATGTTGCTGAGCAAAAGGCATTGCTCCTGAATCAAACCATACGTCGATAAGGTCACTTTCACGATACATCGGTGCTCCTGTTTCCGATACCAAAATTATATCATCAACGTAGGGACGGTGCAAATCAATTTTATCATAATTCTCCTTTGAGAAATCGCCCGGAACAAATCCGGCCTCTTTCAACGGGTTTTTATCCATAACACCGGCAACTACAGCCTTTTCAATTTCGGCATAGAGCATCTCAACTGAAGAGATACACTTTTCTTCCATCTTTCCGGCATTGCGTGTACGCCATATCGGGAGCGGTGTTCCCCAATAGCGGCTACGCGAGAGATTCCAATCTTGAAGATTTTCGAGCCATTTCCCGAAACGACCGCTACCTGTTGAAGCCGGCTTCCACAAAATTTCCTCGTTGAGTTCAATCATGCGTTCTCTCACAGCTGTAGACTTGATGAACCAGCTATCGAGGGGGTAATAAAGCACCGGCTTGTCGGTACGCCAACAATGCGGATAATTGTGAACATGTTTTTCGATTTTCAACACCTGTCCATTTTGCTTCAATTCCAAGCTCAAATAGATATTGAGATCTTCGGCTTTGTCGGCGGCTGCTTTATCAAACTTACCGTCAACATTAAATTCGGGTGAAAAGTCATTCTTCACAAATCGGCCTGCATATTTTGCGTAAACTTCAACATCTACACATTTTTGCACAAATTCGTTAGCGCAATCATCAAGCACGTAATATTTGCCGGTAAGGTCGACCATCGGGCGTGTCTCTCCGTTGGTTGTGATCATAAACAACGAAGGAATGTCGGCTGCTTTAGCTACTTTGGCATCATCGGCACCAAATGTAGGCGCAATATGCACGATACCGGTACCATCTTCTGTCGTTACATAATCACCACCAATTACTCTGAATGCACATTCTGCCATTTCAACAAAATTGTCGGCACCTACAGTGAAACATTTATCGGGATTGGAAAAAGCATAATTCTGAATAAATTCAGCTGCATTAGCATCAACTTTCGCAGTTGGTTTCACCCACGGCATAAGTTGCGCATACTTCATTCCAATAAGGTCAGAACCTTTAAATTCTTTAATAACTCGGTAAGGTACAACTTTGTCTCCGACGCTAAATGAATCAATATCAGCCTCAGCTCCTTCTGCCTTGAAATAAGTGTTCAAGCAATCCTTTGCAAGAACCACTGTTATCTTCTCTCCATTATATGGATTGTAGGTATTAATAGCAACGTAATCAAAGCGCGGTCCGATACACAATGCTGTATTTGAGGGCAATGTCCACGGTGTAGTTGTCCATGCTGCAAAGCAAGGGCGACCCCACGCTTTAAGTTCGGTGGGAGCATCAACAATATCAAACAATGCAGTTGCAGTTGTATCTTTAACATCTCGATAGCAACCGGGTTGATTTAACTCGTGTGAGCTCAAGCCTGTGCCGGCTGCGGGAGAATAGGGCTGAATTGTATAGCCTTTATACAATAGACCTTTTTCATAAAGCTGTGCCAACAACCACCACAATGTTTCAATATATTTATTGTCATAGGTGATATATGGGTTATCAGTATCAACCCAATACCCCATCTTATTTGTAAGACTCTTCCATTCGCCGGTATATTTCATTACCTCACGACGACAAGCCTTATTATATTCTTCAATTGTAATTTTTCTACCGATATCTTCTTTCGTGATACCCAAAGCTTTTTCTACACCAAGCTCAACGGGCAATCCATGAGTATCCCAACCGGCTTTGCGTTTCACATGAAAGCCTTTCATTGTCTTATAGCGACAGAATATATCCTTTATGGTTCGAGCCATGACATGGTGGATGCCGGGCATACCATTGGCCGAAGGTGGTCCTTCATAAAACACAAATGTCGGGTAACCCTTACGCTCTGTCATGCTCTGTTCAAAAAGCTGCTCTGCATTCCATCTCTCAAGCATTTCTTTATTTATCTCCGAGAGATTGAATTTATTATATTCTACAAATTTTTTCATTGTGCTTTTATTTATATCTGATTGGAGATACTTTCGTTTGAATTTATTAGGTCTTTATTAGAAGTAACTATGTTGCCTTATTTCTTTATACCACCTTTTAGGCCTCCGCCTAAAGAGAATATATTTTGGTCGTAAGATACTGTTTTCATTTTCTGTTCACGCTTGCGTTTAAGTGCCAACTGAACTAATTTATCCATCAACTTGCTAAACGACAATCCGGTTGCTTCCCACAAATAGAATGATAATGAACCGGGAATAGTATTTATTTCATTCACATAGATATCGCGTGTCTTGGCATCAACAATAACATCAACACGGCTTACACCATGGCAAGATAATACTCTGAATGTTTCGCCTGCCAAAAATTTAATTCGGTCGGTTTCTGTTTCAGGCAAATCGGCAGGTATGCGTTTCTGCGATGCCTGCATTCCCTTTGCTCCCTTAGTTCCACCCATGTATTTATCTTCATACGATAATATTTCGCCACTCTTGATTGGCTCCTCAAGAACCGACATCTGATATTCATCGCAATCACCAAGAACTGAGCAGTTAATTTCTTGAAGGTTTTCCACCAAATCCTCAACAATAATACGTGTTGAATATTTTTCCGCCTCTTCAACTTTTTCAATCAACGCATCTCTATCATCGGCACGTCCGATTCCGACACTTGAGCCCAAATTGGCCGGCTTAACGATAACAGGATAACCTATTTTATCTTCGATTTTCTTAATCAGACTTTCTCGCTGAGAATACCATTGCTTATCGGTAAACCAAACATAATCCACTACGGGGACATCGTTTGCTTGCAAAATCATCTTCATTGTAATCTTATCCATGCCGTTTGCCGAAGAAATAGTGTTGCAACCTGCATAGGGAATGCCAATTGTTTCCAATACACCCTCAAACACTCCATCTTCACCATTCGAACCATGCAACACGGGGATTACGACATCGAGTTTTGTCAACACAGCCGAACCAAACATCGATTTTTTCATCTTATATAGATTGTAATCATCGTAAACCGGACGCATATACACCTCTTCGCATTTTGATATCAATTCTGCTGTGTTGCGATAATTCTTTACGTCAAAAAGGGCGTCGCCGGTATACCACTTCCCGCTCTTAGTAATATATATAGGCGTAACATCATATTTCTCTCTATCTATTGCATGCATTGCCTGCGATGCTGATATAACCGAGATTTCATGTTCGGTTGATCTTCCGCCGAAAAACACTCCAATGTTTGTCTTCATTTCTCTTTTATTTAAAAGTATCGGGCAAATCGTTTTCATACAAAACGGTATCACCACGTTCTAATATTTTTGCTAAAATTTGTTGCGCATCATTAAATGTAGTCGCAAAATACACCTTATCTTCAGCAGCTTCACCCTCTGCCAATCCTTCACTTATTGCATCTTTATTGTATTGTCCAACGACAATAATAATATCAGCACGCGAAGCGGCATATCGCCCAAGCTCTTTGTTGAGTTCAAATTGCTTTTCGCCCAACTCAACCATGCCGGGAGTAACAACAATGCGCTTCCCTTGTGTCATCATCGACAACACATCGAGCGCCATCTTCGACCCGGTTGGATTTGAATTGTAGGCATCATCTATAATTGTAACACCGCCGGCTGTCAGTTTCATATTTAAGCGGTGCTCCACCTGTTCAATTTTTGAAATTGCATAAGCAATTTTCTCTTCAGGTACATTCAGTTTCAATGCAACAATCACAGCCGCCATCAAATTCGACACGTTACATTCTCCCACCAATCGAGTGCTGAATGTATATTCTTTTCCTTCACCGGAGATAACGAATGTAGTGCCTCGTGGAGAAACTTCCTTTATAGTCGCTACATAATCTGAATTTTCCATATTTTGCACAGCGTAGCGCAAACATTTTGCGTTTTCAACCTTTCTTGAAGCTGCCGGAGCGAAGTCATTATTGACGATAGCCAATCCATCTTCTGGTAACGCATCTATGAGTTCAAACTTGGTGCGTTGCACATTTTCCACCGTTTTAAACGATTCCAAATGCTGCTCCCCTACTGCTGTTACAATTCCAATTGACGGGTGCACCAAATCACAAATCTCTTTTATATCGCCTATTTGCTTAGCGCCCATTTCTACGATGAACACTTCGTTGTAAGGCTTCAAATGCTCACGCACTGTGCGAACAACGCCCAAAGTGGTGTTGAAGTTGCCCGGGGTCATCACAACATCATATTTTTCCGATAAGATGCGATGAAGGTAGGTCTTCGTACTTGTTTTGCCATAGCTTCCGGTGACACCAATAATCTTCAAATCAGGCATTGAGCGCAATCTCGACTGTGCATCTTTATAAAATCCGTTGTTAATATGTTTTTCAACGGGACGAAGCAATATATTGGCAATCAACATCACCAATGGCGATACGATGTTTAACGCTGTGGCTACTACTGCAGTATAATATAAATCTTTGCTGACAAAATATGTTATACCTGCAAATGCAATATCCAACAAAGCGATAACACACATCAATCGAGTAACTCGCTTCGTTACCACCAACGGTTTTTTATACTTGCGTCGTAACAATGATATTGCAATCCAAGCCATCAGCAAAATAGCACATCCAGCCGCAATTGATCTGGGTACATGGGACATCAAGCAGAAGAATGTCGCAATACAAGCGCCAATTCTAATATAGTTGGTACTCTCACCACTCTGATTGAACCAACGCACATAGCGGTTGTTCATATAAGAATTTTGTTGCAACATCATTAAGTCGCGGCGCATATTGAAATACAACGACAGCAACGACACTACCATCATTGCTATCGACATTCCTAATATTATTTCGTAAGATTGCATTTTCGATTATCTTAATTTATAAAACTATTGAGCACCGCTGCAAAGCCATGTCGATTGTCCAAAAAACTATAGTGGCCACAATCGTCGAACGCCACCAGACCGGCATCGGGTATCAATTTCTCCATTTTTTTGGCATCGCTCAATGGTGTTGCCGTATCATTTTTGCCCCAAATCAGCAATGTCGGAGCTTTGATTTTTGGCATCAAATGACACAAGTCCTCATTGACCACTTTGCTCAACACTGCCTTCATTGTAGCTGAAGATTGCGCATAGTCTTTTGAACCGCGTTTGCCACGCAATTTCTCTATACGTTGAGCTCCCTCCTCCTTGCCGTAGACAAGTTTCAACCAGCATTTAGCCAACTTGAATGAATACACTTTTACGTAGTAGCTCAACTTGCGACGAGGTTTCACCCCGGCCGCATCAACAAGCACAATTTTGTCGACATCATTGCGCGAGGCATAGATTATTGCCACACGCCCGCCAAATGAGTGCCCGATTAAAATCGGATTTTCAATACCCTCAACAGCAACAAGTCGCTCGATAATTTGAGTATATTCTTCAACGCCCCACACACCATCCTCCGACGAAGGCTCAGTTGACTGTCCAAAACCCGGAAAATCCATAGTAAAAACCTTGTGAGATTTTTGGCATACATCAGCAATGCTTTTCACCGTCTCATGAGTGCACCCCCAGCCATGCATTAGCACAACAGGAGAGCCTTCCCCTTCCACAGTGTAAAACATCTCTACGCCATTATGTTGAAGCTTCTTATCCATCTTTAATTTTTGACTGACAAATTTACAATTTTTTTTTGATATATACTACAGATTTCCACAACATAAGTCCAACAATTATCGTAAAATACCTCAAAGAAATATAAAATATTCGGCATTAGGATGAGGATTTATTGTTTCACTATGATTTGACACCGCTAAATGATAGAATTTAGAGATAATACAAAATATTAACTCCGAGGATATGGCGTATTACAACGACCTCATCCTCGGAGTTATGTTAGCTATTTTTAGCGGGAAAACACCCCGAATCCATTAAGCTTTGGGTGCAGCAGGAGTGGGAGTGATAGCAGTTGCAGAAGGAGCTGTTGCAGCTACCATCGTTTTAGCTTCCCAACCGAGAGCCGAAGCACCAAGTACAGCAGCATCAGCCTCTTTCAATTCTGAAAGAAGAATTTTCACTTTGCCCTTCCATGGGTTCATCACATTCTTTTCAAGCGAGTTGCGCAACGGGCGCATAATCAAATCGCCACTCTTTGCCAAACCACCGAATAGAATAAATGCCTCGGGAGCTGAGAATGCAGTGAAGTCAGCAAGAGCCTCGCCAAGAATTTCTCCGGTATATTCAAAAATATCTTTTGCAATCTTATCGCCTGAAATAGCTGCGTCGTATACATCTTTTGAAGTGATTTCATCGATTGCTATATTACGAAGCGTTGAAGGTTCGTTGCGTACTTCAAGAAATTCGCGAGCAGTGCGAGCTACGCCGCTTGCCGAGCAATAAGCTTCCAAACAACCTGTGCGACCGCAACCACAAAGACGACCATTGTGACGTTTCATCACCACATGACCGAGCTCACCGGCAAATCCGTCGTGACCATACACGAGTTGACCGTTGATAACAATACCGGAGCCAACTCCTGTGCCAAGAGTAATCATGATAAAGTCACGCAAACCGCGAGCTGCGCCATAGGTCATTTCACCGATAGCCGCCGCATTGGCATCATTAGTGATAGCCACGGGAATTCCAAACTTTTCGCTCACAAGTTGAGCCAAAGGTATGGGTGCTGGCCAAGGGAGATTTACTGTAGTCTCGATACAACCTGAGAAATAGTTGGCATTGGGAGCACCAATACCTATACCATGAATCTTATCTGTAGCTTCGTTGGTTTCGATTAACTTTGAAAGCTCCACATAAAGTTCGTTGATATAATCTTCGATTTTGCTGTGCTTCTGAGTTTTAATAGAAGAACTTGCGATTACGACTCCGCGTGCATCAACGATGCCAAACACGGTGTTTGTACCACCTATGTCTATACCGACAACATAAGGTTTTGCCATGATATGAATAATTTAATGATAAGAAAATGTTATATGTTTTGACAAAGTTATAAAAAACTTTTGATTGAGCATCAAGTTATTCAACAAAATTACTATTTTTGCCAAAACATACGATTCATAATTCTTTATTATTTCTAATATTAATTAATTTATCTTTTTAAATCTGAATTAATTATGAATGTGACAAAAAAACTTATCCCTTCACTACTGATTGCTTTGGGACTACTTGCTATTGGATTAGGCATCAACTCAGGATTTAAATCAATGTCGTCGGCACAACGCACAGTGAGCGTGCGCGGACTCTCCGAGCGCGAAGTGAAAGCCGACAAAGTGACATGGCCCATCGTCTACCAAATCCAAGGCAACGACCTCCCCGCCCTCTATGGCCAAACGAGCATCAACAATGACAAAATCCTCGCGTTTCTCCACGAAGCCGGCATCTCCGACAGCGAAATAAGCATCAATGCCCCTGCCGCCTACGACCGCGCTTCTAACAACTACTCATCGGGGGAATATGTCTATCGCTATAACCTCACGCAAATCATCGTAGTGACTTCATCACAAGTTGATAAGGTCGACCAACTTATACGCCGTCAAGGAGAACTTCTCAAAGAAGGGATTGCACTATCGAGCGACGACTACTCCAACACCGTGCAATACGAATTTACCGGGCTCAACGACATCAAACCGGAGATGATCGCCGAAGCCACTAAAAATGCCCGCGAAGCAGCTCAAAAATTTGCCGACGACTCAGATAGCAAACTCGGTAAAATCCAAACTGCCCACCAAGGACAATTTTCTATCGACGACCGCGACCAATACACCCCCTCAATCAAGAGCGTGCGCGTAGTCACTACCCTCACCTACTTCCTCCAAGACTAACCGCAACCCTCCTTCTTCAAAGGATTTATTTAATTAACAATACCAAGGCGACTGCTTCATTCGTGACGCAGCCGCCTTTTTTCTTAGAGCCCAGATCAACATTTTTGGGCGTCGCTCATAGTCGCAATGGGTTTCGCAAGGACAAAGGTGGCGAGAAGTTCCAATGCATAAAAGATTTTCAATCACTTCGGTGGGAATTTTGTGACAAAATTTATTATTACATTTGCACTTAAAGCATTAAGGAAATGGCTATCTGACGTAAAGAGTTTAATTGCAACCCTTTGTGCTTTTACCATAAATCTTTCACTAAAAAAACCAACAAATATGGCTCTAATTAAATGCCCTGAATGCAATTACGAAATAAGTGATTCAGCAAAATCTTGTCTTCGTTGTGGCTACAAGTTAAATGCTAAACAAGTAAGACTTCGAAATAAGATAATCTTCAGGACTATTGTTTCGCTTTCACTTTTAGTCGTAGGATTTGGTTTGTTTATTTACTCTTCATCAGAAAGAACTAAAGAAAAACAAGCTCAAGAAGCGTTTAACAAGTTTCTCCAAGACTCAAGTATGCCACAAAGTTATCAAGATGCGAGGTATGCTATAGTTGGAACTCACCCAAATTGGAAACTTATTGACAATTCTTCAAGTGCGTCTATCTTTATCAATTTTAAATTAGATGAAGATGAAAAAAATGGTGTGCCTTTTAAGCAGTCCGAGGTATATAGGAATTGGAACAACTATTTTAGGTGTAAAAATTAGTAATTCGAAATTCTTCCTATAAGAAAATAACTATTTTTAAGGGGACATGTATCAAAATCTTGCCCATGCAAAATATTATCTTTGTGAGGGTTGGTCATATTAGCATTTTTTAGTAACTTTGCTTTAACAACATAAACATACCGCATCAGACCTGAGAAACTAAACAAATAACGTCCTGTAAAGGCATAGGACATATAAGGAACTCCTTGATAGGCTTTATGAGCGTTCTTTGCTTGGCAAAGCGATAAAATCGATAAGGTCGGCTCGCGGTAACTATCGAGGAGTTCTTTGTTTTTAGCAGATATGACAACACAAAGCGAAGCCGCATTAGAAATCGGTCTGATAAAGACCTTGCAAAATATGAGTTATGAGGTCGTTGAGATTCGTGAAGAAAGCAATATGCTTGCTAACTTCAAGTCTCAACTTGAAAAGCATAACCAAAAGGAACTTGCTAAATATCGTCGCACACAGTTTACTGATAAGGAATTTGAAAAAATCCTTATTCATTTAGAGGGTGGAACTCGTTTTGATAAAGCGAAGAAACTTCGTGACCTTTATCCGCTCGAAACAGAGAACGGAGAACGCATTTGGGTAGAGTTCCTTAATCGTAACCAATGGTGCAAAAATGAGTTTCAAGTAACCAATCAAATAACAGTTGAAGGTCGCAAGAAATGTCGTTACGATGTAACCTTGCTTATCAATGGTTTGCCTCTTGTGCAAATCGAATTAAAGAAACGAGGTATTGAGTTGAAGCAAGCATACCAGCAAATCCAGCGTTATCACAAAACTTCTTACCACGGATTATTTGACTACATTCAAATCTTTGTGGTATCGAATGGTGTGAATACTCGCTATTTTGCCAACAACCCCAATCAAGGTTACAAATTTACTTTCAATTGGACTGACGCCGCAAATACTCCGTTCAATGACTTAAATCTATTCGCTAATGAGTTTTTTGACAAATGCACACTTGGCAAATTGATTAGCAAATATATCGTAATGCACGAGGGCGATAAGTGCCTGATGGTGTTACGCCCTTATCAGTTCTATGCGGTTGAAAAAATTCTTGACCGTGTGCAAAATTCTAATAAAGACGGATATATTTGGCACACAACAGGAGCAGGTAAAACTCTCACATCGTTTAAGGCGGCTCAATTAGTGTCTGAAATTGATGGAATTGATAAAGTGATGTTTGTCGTTGACCGTCATGACCTCGATACGCAAACACAATCAGAATACGAAGCATTTGAACCGGGTGCTGTAGATAATACCGACAACACTTCGGAACTCATCAAACGCTTGAATGGTAATAGTAAAA
>CAYWXG010000006.1:0-70036 GCA_964462445.1 uncultured Barnesiella sp.
TTTAGTTTTCAACTTCCTTTTTTATTTTTTTCAAAATTATTTAGGACAATATTGACAGACACCACGTTTCTTGCAACAATACAAAGCAATTTACGAGCATGTTCGGCTTTCTATTTTACTGTTAGCTTTATAAAAAAAGCAGGGTTAATATTACTTGCCAATGATATAAAATCAGCAATTGAACGTGGTGCAAAAGGTAAACTTATAACATCTACTTATCAGAATTTTACAGACGTAGAATCATTAAAGTTCTTCTATAAATTATCTCTTTCATATAAAAATTTTGAGTGCCATCTTGAAGACGAGTGTTTTTACGATGAAAAAAATTACACTACAAACGGCTTTCACACAAAAGGTTATTTATTTGAATTTGAGAAACGATGTGAAGTAATTATTGGTTCTTCAAATATCACCCGCTATGCACTTCTCAAGAACATTGAATGGGATCTAGTCGTTAATTGTGAAAAAGAGAATGCACCATATAATAGTGCATTAGTTGAGTTCAATGATCTGTGGAAAAAAACTAACAACCTCACACAAGAACGAATTGACAGCTATGCACAAAAACTAAATTTCGCCATTGAAAGGTGGGACATGGATTACGACCTTGCCGAACAAAATATAAGTCCCAATTATATGCAACGCAAGGCATTAAAAGAATTAAACAGAAACAGAGCAATTGGGATAAACAGAGCCCTAGTCGTTTCGGCTACTGGCTCAGGCAAAACCTATCTGGCTGCTTTTGATGCACTAAATTTTGCGCCGAATAAATTACTCTATGTAGTTCATGAAGGGTCTATTTTACACAAGTCTCTAGAAACTTTCCAAATTGTTTTTGGTGGGATCAAAACTTGCGGAGTCTATTCAGGCGAAGCAAAAGAAATTTATGCGGATTTTATATTCTCGACAAATGTTTCAATGTGTCGTTCACTTGAATTATTTGATAAAAAAGAATTCGATTATATTATTATTGATGAATGCCACCATGCAGTAGCAGACACATATCGTAAGATTATTGATTATTTTGAGCCGGAGTTTTTACTAGGATTAACCGCTACTGAAAATCGTATGGACAACCAAGATGTTGTTGAACTATTTGGCAACAATATTCCATATGAATTACGTTTAAGAGATGCTATCATTAACGACCTAATTGTTCCATTTCACTACTACGGAATTCGAGACGAGTTAATAGATTATGGTTTATCAGATTCATCTGAACGTCGCTTAATAGCTCAGATTGCAAATGACGACAATTGTAACTTTATCCATCAGCAGATTGAAAAACATCGTCCTATTGGTCAAAAATTGAAAGCCTTAGCATTTTGCCGAAATGTTCAACATGCACGAATGATGGCTGATAACATGAAAGAATTCTACCATACTGCGTTTTTGACTGGACAAAATAAGACCGGAGAACGCATTCGCGCCTATAATGATCTACAGAATGATAACAAGGAGCTTGAAATTCTTTTTGCAGTTGATATTCTAAATGAAGGCGTAGATATCCCTGGTGTAAATATGGTGTTATTTTTGCGACCTACTGAATCTAGTACTATTTTTATTCAGCAATTAGGTCGTGGACTCCGTAAATACGCCAATAAAAGCCATGTTACAATATTAGACTTTATTGGCAATAGTTATAAACGGAGTGTGCATATAGCACTTGCGCTCGGAAGTTTATCAAAAGGCTATATCCTTGAGAAAAAATTACTAAAGCGAATGGTAAAAGAGAATTTCAAAATCCTTGGCTTAGAAGAATATGGGGTAAAAATAAGTATTGATGACTTATCAAAAGAGGAGATTCTACAACATATCGAGAGTGAAAACTTTAATCAACTAAGATACCTCAAAAAAGATTATCAAAACTTCAAAAGTTTTTTAAAAACTCAATCATATCCTAAACATATGGATTATGTAAACAGCGACTATGCCCCTAACTTGCTGAAGTTCATGAAGATTAAAATCAACAATCAAAAAACAAATTCATATTATAAATTCTTACTTGGCATTGGAGAAGATATACCATTATTCTCAGATGAACAAGTGATAGCTATAAATTATCTTTCAAGCCTTTTACCTTTAGTACGTAGACATGAATTCCTTATTATTAAATCTATGCTCGAAGGCGAATATAATAAATCTGCAATTTGTAAAAATCTCAAAGAAGAAATAAATGGATATACAACAGAGCAATTCCACCACGCACTACGGTTCATGGAGGATGGCAGAGTTATTACTTGCATAGGCGACATGATAAAATTTCGTTGTGAAATAGACCCGGAATTTAGAGAATATATTGATGACTTACTGGCGTATGGTTTATCTCAATATGCAGTAAAATACACCAGTGACGAAGATGATTTCTTGCTCTATCAGGACTATCGACATGACCAAGCTCTGCTTAAAATCCTTGAAAACCCCAAGCATAATCAGTATGGCTCCTATTATAAAAATGGCAATATGTACATTTTTGCTGGGCTAAAGAAGGATGCTTCAGTGCAAGAACATCTTAATTATAAAGATAAATTTTTAGATAAAGAAACATTCCAATGGGAAAGTATTGCCAATATTTCAGCAAATGATGAACAGATGCAACAAAATTGTAATAAAGTATTCATTTTTGTACGTAAAGTTAATTCAGAAAATGGCATAACCCTACCATATACATTCGTAGGTACAGGGCATTTGCAGAATCCACGTAAGAATGTTACTACAAACGGCTCAATACTCTACGATATTCAATTAGACACACCTCTTCCAGATGATTTAATGGAAGATTTCCAATGGATTGCTTAACAATATTCCCTATTATTATGAAAAAGCATATTGAGGTTGTGGCTGCAATTATATATAAAGACGGGGCTTATTTTGCCACTCAACGAGGTTATGGTGAGTTTGAAGGTATGTGGGAGTTTCCTGGTGGTAAAATTGAACCTGACGAAAGCCCTGAAGATGCCCTTAAGCGCGAAATAAAAGAGGAACTTGGAATAGATATAACCATTGATAAGTTTCTCTGCACAACGGAATATGACTATCCCTCATTTCACTTGACGATGCTTTGCTACTTATGCAGTATTGAGGCTGGTGAAATAGTACTGCGAGAACACAAATCGGCTCGTTGGCTAACAACCGAAACGCTCGATTCTGTAGAGTGGCTCCACGCCGACAAGGAGGTTGTTGAGACTATTCTATCTAATGTCGTTGCGAAAGATTAATTCATAATACAGATGCAACATTTAGTGCCGGGTGTTCGTTATAATTAGTAAACTCTATAATCATGAAAAAGATAATTATCATCGATGGCGGTCCGCGAAAGAATATGAACACCGCTCAAATGCTGTAGCGTTTGGCCGACGGCGCAAAATCAGTTGGCAACGACGTGGTGGTCAAGACCATCCGACTCTACGACTTTGACTATAAAGGTTGTATGTCGTGCCTGGCTTGCAAACTCAAAGGCAAAGCCTCAAATGTGTGCCGCTACAAAGATGCGCTAACCCCAATTTTGAAAGATATTGCCGATGCCGATGCTCTCGTGCTCGGTTCTCCAATCTATTTCGGCGAGGTGACCGGACTAATGCGCGCTTTTCTTGAACGCTTGGTATTCCCATGGTTCTCCTACAACGATTATAGCTTCGCCGCCCCGAAGCGCATGCCCGTTATCCTCATCGAAACTCTTAACGGCCTGCCCGACAGCAACAACAGCAACAGCTTCGGAACAATGCTTCGCGGTATCACTGCCGCTCTTGGCGCGCCTCAGCATATTGTTGCCTACAACACTTGTCAAGTAGCTAAATACGACAATTACGAAATGGCAAGTTTCTCCGAGGATGCCAAACACGCTTGGCGCGATACTCATTGGGAGGAGGACTTGCAAAAAGCCTTCGATGCCGGCCGACAGTTGGCTCAATAATAATCAGCATCCACAAATAAGGATATTCCTATAAAAAGTTTTGGACAAAAAGCGTGGATGCTCCCACATCCGGTACTGATTATCGGCACTTACAATAGCGACGGCACTCCCAACGCCATGAATGCGGCATGGGCAGGGCTATCGGACGGCAAGAAATTGAAATAAGGAGCCACATCGACCTAAATGGGGACGATAGATAGTTTATCAAAAAGCAATTAAGACGGGATTTATAAAAAAATAATCGGAGTTTAATTGAAGTTTCGTAAAATGACTGAAAAAGATAAAATGCTTCGTGGAGAATGGCATGATGCAAATTTTGATAACACTTTGCTAAAAGAAAGAAGAAACGCAGAACTGCTCTGCTATGATTTCAACATGGCAAAACCGGGTAGCCTGGAGCAAAACACGGCCTTGAAAGGTTTGTTGGCCACGGAACCGGCTGATGGACTTACTATTTTGGCTCCTGTTTATTTCGATTATGGTTCATACACTCATTTTGGCAAAGGGACATTCGTGAACCACGGCTGTTATTTTATGGACGGAGGGACAATACATATTGGCGAGAATGTATTTATCGGTCCTTTCTGTGGCTTCTACACAGCATCTCATCCTATTAACTTTGAAGACAGAAATAAGGGTTTGGAAAAGGCTTTGCCTATTAAAGTGGGAGATAATTGCTGGTTTGGTGCAAATGTTTCTGTCATGCAAGGGGTCACAATAGGTGCCGGTTGTGTAATCGCTGCCGGAAGTGTTGTCACCAAAGATATCCCGGATAATTGTTTGGTTGCCGGAGTTCCTGCCACTATTAAGAAACGAATAAATCAGCAATAAATTCTCACAGCGGCGCAACTTTTAAATCAATCGATTTTTCTACGATTGTTTAAGAACCATACAGCTGACAATACCAGCATGGGACCCAATCCGGAATAAAATGATGCAAAAAACTCGGTTGGGATTTGAATAAATCGCAGAGTAATACCAAGTCCCATCATAAAGAAAATAAGCACCCACCCATGCCTTGGGAATGTATCCCATATTGAGCAAGGCTCAGCTAAGCCCTCAATTCGGGCAGAGTAGCGCGCTACAATCCGACTAAACATCATGTAGAACGATGCAAGAACTGCGAGTGTAATCGCAAACAACCACCACTCGATAGATGGCAGTTTGGTATATGCTATGACTCCTCTTGCGGCAACAATGATTCCCGGAATGCCCCACAAAAGAACTGCCGCAATAAATAAATGTGACTTCTTAAATCTCATACAGATAATCTATTTACAGTTACTCCTTATCTGCCTCTGCGATAGTTGACGAGTCAAAAGAAATAACCGTAGGTTCACAATATAATAACTGCTACAAAGATAGATATATTTTCTGTTTGTCCCGTCGTATCACTCTATAAAACCATAAAAGTAGGGAGAAAACCACATTATTTTCTAAAAAGTAGGGTAAAAAAACGCCGTTTCTGCGCAAAAAGTAGGGTGAAAACACCGAAAAGTAGGGAGAAAATCATTAAATTTGCGCAAAAAGTAGGGTAAAAAATCAACACGGACGCAGATATGACAAAGAAATTAGAAAAACTGGTAGCTAAATATCATGAATTGGGAATTGATAACCAAATAGATTATGATAAATTCTATCTTTACTCGTTGATTACCCATTCAACTGCCATTGAAGGCTCAACTATCACCGAATTGGAGAATCAGATAATGTTCGACCACGGTGTAAGCCTCAAGGGAAAGAGCATTGAGGAGCAAAGTATGAACCTTGATTTAAAGATTGCATACGAAACTGCAATTGAATTTGCTAAACAACATAAGCCCATTACGATAGATCTGCTCGTTTCTCTTTCGGCTCTTGTAATGAAAAACACCGGCAAGGAATATAAAGCTATTCTTGGTGACTTTTCATCTTCTCGTGGCGAGTTACGTTTACTCAATGTCACAGCCGGAGTCGGCGGACGTTCCTACATGAACTATAGCAAAGTTCCTGCAAAGTTGGCAGAGTTTTGCAACCAACTGAATGCTATCCGAGCAAAGGCAGCAACGATGTCGGTTGACGAACTTTATCAAATGACATTTGATGCCCACTTTAATTTGGTTACAATTCACCCTTGGGGTGACGGCAATGGCAGAATGGCTCGTCTGATAATGAATATGCTACAGTTTGAGTTTGGGCTTATTCCTACCAAAATTCTAAAGGAGGCTAAAGAAGAGTACATTAAGGCGTTGGTAGCGACTCGCGAAGATGACAACCTCGATATTTTTAGAGAATTCATGACTGCAATGATGGCACAGAACTTACAAAATGAAATTACTTCCTATCTTGAATCTATTGAAGATGAAGATACTAAGGTGAAAACACCGAAAAGCAGGGAGAAAATTGTTGCATTGCTCGCCAAGAATGGAAAGCTCAGTGCCGCGGCTCTTGCTCGGGAGATTGGCATTTCTTCCAAAGCTGTCGAAAAACATCTTGCCAACCTCAAATCCGACGGCATCATCAAACGCATTGGTTCCGCCAAAGGTGGTCATTGGATAGTAAGCTAATTTGCTTCAAATATTGACCTGCGGTCAAAACATTAACGCAATGATGAATTGCCGGGTGACATCACACTATCGCAACCTTGATAACCCCATCCAACTTATTTTCAAAGATGCGGTAGGCCTCCTCTATCTTGCTCAACGGGAAACGGTGTGTGATGAGCGGTGTAGTATCAATCCTCCCTGCTTCAATCAGGCGAAGAACTTCCTCGCAATCGCAACCATCCACGCCACCGGTCTTAAAGGTGAGGTTCTTACCATACATATCGGGTAAAGGTAGAACTTGTGGCTGGTCGTAAAGCGCCACCACCGTTACAATCGCATTGGGCCGGGCACACTCCCACGCCAATCGGAAGGTATCATCTCCGCCCGCCACTTCAAGCACTCTATCGGCCCCTCCATGGTCGCTATTTTTCAAGACGAAATCCTTACACTCTTCGGGGGTGGTGAGTAGCACATCTGGGTAATGCTCTTGCACAAAGCGACGTCTCTCTTCAGCCTTCTCACAAACGATGATCCGCTTCGGTTGCTTTAACATCGCGCACAGGAGCGTGCAAATGCCTGTAGGTCCCGCGCCTATTATCAGCACTGTATCTTCTTCCGAAATCTCTGAAATGCGAGCCGCCCAAAAACCTGTAGCAAGGACATCTCCCACAAGCAATGCCTGTTCATCGGTCACGCTATCGGGAATGCGGTTCAATCCTTGATTGGCAAGAGGCACTCGAACGAATTCGGTCTGTCCGCCATCGATACGACAACCCAACGCCCAACCGCCATTCGGGTCGGTGCAGTTGTTCACATAGCCATTCTTACAGAAGAAACACTCTCCGCAGAAAGTCTCCACATTGACTGTCACTCTATCGCCGGGCTTTACATGGGTAACTTCTGCTCCCACTTCTTCCACCACACCCACCATTTCGTGTCCCACAGTAATCCCCGGAACGGCACGAGGCACGCTTCCATGCTTGATATGCAGGTCGCTGGTGCAAATGCTGCTCATCGTGACACGCACAATGGCATCTGTCGATTCGATCAATGTAGGTTTTGGCTTCTCCACCAAAGCAAACTTCCCTCTTTCGATGTATGTGTATGCTAACATAATTGTCTAAATATTTATTTCCCCAACGTCCAACCGCAGTCGCCATGGTAAATCATCTGCTGGTCATGCCACCATCAATGCAGATATTCTCACCGGTGATAAAACCGGCCTTGTCGCTACAAAGGAATAGCACCATATGGGCAATATCCATTGGATTCCCCACTCTGCCGGCAGGTTGTTGCGTGACATCAGGACCTTCGTAAACGGAGTAGGCCGTATCAATCCAACCGGGAGAGATTGAGTTCACTCTCGCCCGTCCCGACAAACTAACTGCCAATGCGTGGGTCAATGCAGCGATGCCCCCTTTGGCAGCCGTGTAGCTCTCGGTTTGCGGTTGGCTCATGCGGTCGCGTGACGAAGAAATATTGATGATGGATGCACCTTCTGCCAAATAATTCTTCATCAATTTCACCAAATAAAATGGTGCGGTTACTCCTACACTCAATGCATACTGGAACTCCTCATACGTACATTCATCTATCCCTTTCATCAATGGCAAGGCATTATTGATGATGATATCCACTTTGTCATGCTTGCTCAGCATCTCACTCGCAAAAGCCTCTAACACCTCTTTCTTTGAGATATCCCCAACGAAATGCTCTCCCTCCTGCTTGTCAATCACATAAACTATTGCTCCTTGTCTAATAAACTCATCGGAAATGCATCGACCAATTCCGTTGGCACCACCGGTTACAACAACTACTTTATCTTTGAACATAATATTCTTTTTATATCATCAACATAATTCTACCCTCGGCCTTGACGAAGGTGTCAGGATAGCGACAAATCACAGCATAAACCTGTTTTGATGTCACAGGCTCTCCATCCTTGCGGACATGCAGCTGTTGGCGGTTTATCATTTCCGCAATCTGTTCAGTCCGCATCCCACTATTTCGGCTCGCAAGGCAATAAAGTATCGCTTCTTCTATTTTCATATCTCTTGCCAAATCAATCTGTTTCTATAATATTGGCTACTGCATTAATTTTTGCAAAAAAATCCCCTATTATGATAGTTTCAACAAAGATAAAAATATTTTTGGTTTATCTCATTATCCCATCTATTTAAGCTATAAAAATCACATTCCAAAAAAATGTAACCTTTGCTTTACAAAGAAAAATAGTTGCTCCCGAAATGGCTGGTCCGCAATTGAATTATTATGCCCCTTTCCTGACTTAAAGTTTCAAACTCACAAAATCTGAAGAAATTCACCTTTTTTATTGTTTATAACAGGATTTTTCAGAATAAAACGTTATTTTTGTAAGTTAGCATTTTTCTATGCTTTCAATAATTTAATTATCCGCATTCAATTATCGATAAATATTATAAAAAATGAAGACACTACGTTTATTTTCCCTTGGCATTATCTTTACTACTGCGATATGCGCAATGGCTGTACCCGCCAAGCGCACTACCTTTACGGCAATTCAACCCGATGGCACAGAAGTAACACTCACCCGCGCCGGAGATGAATTTCATAAATATTTCCTGACCGACGACAGTCAGATTGTAGTCGGCAATGCTACCGACGGCTATTTCTTTGCCACCATTGATAAAACAACCGGACGCATCGCAGCATCTAATGTCACTGCTGCCAATGCCGATTCTCGCAGCGCTGCTCAATCAGTCTTTCTCTCTTCAATTGACAGAGAAGAAATGAGCAAAGCGATAACTACAACTCGCAATTCTTCTCGCATGGCTCCTCACGCCGACAACCGAAGTATAGCACCCAAAGCGACGATTACATCTCAATCGGGCATCGGGCTCTTCCCCGGAACTACATACCCCAAAACCGGGTCACCTAAAGGACTTATCATATTAGTAGAATATAGCGATGTTAAGTTCGCAAGCAACTACGACGCCGGAGATTATTTCAATCGTATGATGAGCGAAAAGGGATTTTCCGACTACTATGGCACAGGCTCGGCTCTCGATTGGTTCACCGACGCATCCAACGGTCAATTCACCCCCGACTTCGACGTATTCGGACCGATAACCCTCTCCAACAAACAGGCTTATTATGGCGCAAACGACACTTGGGGCAACGACCAACGCGCTGAATATATGGTAATTGATGGATGCCAATTGCTCGACAGCCAAATCAATTTCAAAGATTACGACACCGACGGCGATGGCTACGTAGATAATGTATTTGTGTTTTACGCCGGCAAAGGGGAAGCCGACGGGGGTAGCGACGATACCGTTTGGCCCCATCAATGGGAACTCAGCTCTGCCGGAGTATCATTGAAACTCGATGAAGTATCTATCAATCGTTACGCTTGCTCCAATGAACTAACCGGCACAACTCCCGCCGGAATTGGTACTTTTATTCACGAATTCTCCCACGTAATGGGGCTTCCCGACCTCTACCACACCACTGATGCCGTATACTACACTCCCAGCGAATGGTCGATTTTGGACTATGGCCCTTATAACAATAACGGTCGCACTCCCCCTACTTACTCTATTTTTGAACGTAATGCTATGGGTTGGATTAATCCGATTGTGCTCGACAAAACTCCTCGTCAGATAGAACTCTCTCACATCGAGACGAGCAATTCCGGTTGCTTAATACCCACTTCCAACAACAACGAATTTTTCCTTTTGGAAAATCGACAACAAAAAGGTTGGGACACCTATGTACCCGGTCATGGTATGCTTATTTGGCACATCGACTACAATGCAAGCGTATGGAGCAGCAACGCTGTCAACAATACCAAAAGCCACCAATATGTCGACATCGAAGAAGCCAACAATAACCCCAATGGCTACTCCACCTCAATTAGCCAAAACTGGGCTTTCCCCGGCACTTCGGGCAAATATACCGACTTTACCGACACTTCAACTCCAAACATGAAAACTTGGAGTGGCACAGCTCTCAATACCCCTATTACAAATATCAAGGAAAGCAATGGGATAATCTCGTTCGATGTGTGTGGTGGTGTACCGGATATTGAAAGCCCGATTGCATATCAACCCGACACCGACAATATCGGCAACAATTTCTTCACCGCTTCTTGGAGCGAAGTTGACGGTGCCGTTGACTATCTTATCTACGTCTACGACATACAAGAAGGAGAAACTTTTACTGATGTTAACACGTTCGGCTCAGGCTCATCTTTAACCCACGCAACAGGTTGGACCTCCGACAATTCTAATGGGGTTTACTCCTCAACCGGCAACTATGGCAATGCTTCGCCTTCTTTAAAATTGAACCAAGACAACCACTATGTTCAAACACCGGTCTACGACAGCCCTATCTCCCATATTTCTTTCTGGGCTAAAGGACAAGGCACTTCCGCCACTAACTCCGCAATATTATATGCTGTTGATGGTGAATACCTAACAGAACTTACCACCTTTTCGGATTGGGACACAAAAACCGGCAAAATCGAAGAATATACTCTGACTAAGTCCGACGTTTATCAATTACGCCTTACTTTCATCAAGAAATATTCCGGACAAAATCTCGCTATCGACGATTTCACTGTCAGCTATAATTTCGGTGGCAAAACAATTTTACCCAACTACAACGGAGTTTCAACGTCCGGCGAAACATCAATGCTTGTAGAAGGTCTTGACGAAGGACACATTTACTACTTTACCGTCGTAGCTGTCAACGATGAAGGGAAAAAATCGGCTGTTTCCAACGAAATTGAAGTAGACCTATCTACATCCGGGATTGACAAAATAACTATCGACAACAACGCCCCCGTTGAATACTATAATTTACAAGGAATACGTATTGACAACCCCGGAACAGGCTTCTACATTCGCCGTCAAGGGTCTAACGTTGAAAAAATTATACGATAATGGATTTATTAGGCTACGAATTTTTTCGCAACGCATTGCTGGGCATCACCTTGATTGCCATTGCCTCTTCAATCGTAGGCACCTACATTTTTGCGAGAAGACTCGTAGCAATAGCCGGTGGCATCACTCATGCCTGTTTTGGTGGACTGGGACTTGGCTATTTCACCGGCATTAGCCCGATTTTTATGGCAGGCGTGTTTGCCGTAGGCTCGTCTGTAGGAGTAGAGTGGATTTCTTCGCGACACAACATTCGCGAAGACTCTGCAATTGCCGTCGTTTGGTCGTTGGGGATGGCATTAGGTGTGCTGTTCGTTTTTCTCACCCCGGGATATGTGCCCGAATTGAACGCTTTCCTTTTTGGCAACATACTAACAATTACCCAACGCGACCTACTCTCTTTTGCAATCTTCGACGTGCTTCTTATCGCCTTTATTGCCACATGCTGCAATAAAATAATAATCTGCGCTTTCGACCGAGATTTTGCCAGAGTGAATGGTCTCCCCACCCGACTTATCACTACCACAATGACGGTATTTACCGCTATCGCGATTGTTCTCACAATAAAACTCGTTGGAGTAATGCTTCTAATGTCAATGCTATCTCTCCCTCAGATGATTGCCGAAACGCGATATCGACGATTCTCTCGACTAATGATTGCATCTGGTATAATCTCTATTATTTGTTGTGTCGCAGGCTTATTTGCCTCATGCTATATTGAAGTCCCTTGTTCGGCTCTTATCGTCATAATAATGGCAATTGTATTTGCCATTGCTAAAATAATAAAACTATGCACAGGCGGATAGGATTTATCATTGCAATAGTTATCACGGCAATAGTAGCAGTATGCGGAGTTATTCATGCCTATCGACAATACATTGCCAACTCTCCGGCTATTGAGCCGGATGCTAATCTATACCCTATCCGAGGTATCGATATTTCAGCCCACAACGGCGTAATTGATTTCGAAAAAGTTAAAAATGCCAGTTATCAATTTGCTATTATAAAAGCCACTGAGGGGACCGACTTTAAGGATGCCATGTTTATTGACAACCTGCGACAAGCGCGACAAGCCGGCTTAAAAGTGGGAGCATACCACTTTTTTCGATTTGACACCGACGGCTACCTCCAAGCCCTGAATCTGCTACACTCTCTGCGCCATCGCAAACTTGATTTCCCAATCGCTATTGACATTGAGCGATTCGGAAATCCCGACGGGCATCAGGCATCAATTATCATTTCACGTCTCCAAGATATGATTACGTGCTTGGAAAAGGAAGGTGCCGACATAATTCTTTATTCCAATAAAGATGACTACGACAAGTATTTAAAAGGAAAATTTGATAATTACCCTCTCTGGATTTGCACTTTCACCGAGCCTGAGCCCAACTTGAATTGGACTATATGGCAATATTCTCATCGTGGTAAAATTGATGGGATAAAAGGTGATGTTGACTTAAACACAATAAAAACGGAGTTTTATCGTTCAATATAAGATAAGGATTTAATACTAAATCCAATAGGACGCTTTATTCTCCATTATTGCCGTCACAACCATAGTAACTAATATGACATCTATCTTCAACATAAAAAACATAAAAGACTTTGTGGTGTTTGCGTTGACATTGTGTATTACAATGTTTCCTTTCACTATCAACGCATTTGACATTTCCACCTATGCCGAAAGCTCAAAAATGGCCACCGGCCATTGGGCGAAAATTAGTGTGACTGAAGATGGTATGTACATGCTCAGCAACTCAGCTCTTCGAGGAATGGGATTTTCCGACCCCTCTAAGGTTCATATTTATGGATATGGTGGGCATCAACTCCCCGACGTTTTATCTCAAAACAACTACATCGACGACCTCCCCATGGTGCAATGCCTACGCACCGACCGAGGAATCATATTCTACGCTGAAGGGGTGACTGAAGCTGTTGTTAAATCCGGCAAATACGTACGTCCGAAACAAAATGGTTATTCCAATGTTGGATACTACTTCGTTAGCGACTGCGAAGGTAGCGACCGAGAAATCCCTACGGCAGGATCAGGCTCGGCATCATCTCCAGAAACTACTTTTAATAACTACATTTTCCACGAAAAGGACCTCGTTTGCGTTGCTCTGACAGGACAACAATATGGCGGGGAAGACTTCCTTTATACTCCATCGCGCAATTTCAACTTCGAGTTAATAGATATTGTTGATGATTCCAACGTGTGGCTCTCTTGCTCTTTTATAACAACAGCTAATGCCGATTCTCAAATCAAAATCTCTGCCAACAACGTCGAATTACCATATTCATCTTCCGACATCATTAAAGCCACAGTCTCCGACCATGGCAATTACCGCTCAACGATAACAACTAAATCTTTTCTACCGGAAAGCGACAAATTAACGATTGGCATTAACTATATACGTTCTGGCACTGTTTCGGCCGCCCACCTCGACTACTTAGCTATAAACTACACTCGAAAACTTCGATTGTCGGGTAGTAGTCTCATTTTCTCCTTGCAACGCAACCAAGCGGCTCTTGAAGATGCAAATGCCAATACCATCGTATGGGACATTACTTCTCCTCTTTCTATCGTTGAGATGAATACCTCATTGTCCGGAACAACTCTCAACTGGACAAACGACTACACCAATCAACGCCGATATGTAGCTTTTGACCCCACTGCTTCTTTTGCTGAACCTAAATATATCGGAAATGTTGCAAATCAAAATCTTCACGCTGTAGAAGTCCCGGATATGGTGATTTTTACACCGGCATCATGGAAATCGGAAGCTAAACGACTCGCAGATTTCCATCTCGAATACGATAGTCTGCAAGTACTTGTTGTCGACCAAGAAGAAGTGTTCAACGAATTTGCCTCGGGTAGTCGTGACGTAAACGCGTTCCGAAAGATGCTCAAAATGCTCTACGACCGTTCTTCTTCTGCCGACAACCAATTAAAATATGCGCTTTTCATGGGGCGCGGAAGTTACGACAATCGTGCTATCTCAACTTCTACGCAAGCGCTCAACTATCCCATAATGCCAATATGGCAGTCGGAGAAAGGGGAAAATGACACCGACTCCTACACCACCGACGATATTTTTGCTTTCTTGCGAGACAACTCCGGAAATAATTTCTCTTCCGACTATCATTGCATTGGCGTAGGACGTATGCCGATTACTTCGGCCGGCGGGGCAAGTTTAGCCGTCGACAAAATCATTACTTACTCAACCAAAATGCCTGCCGGCACTTGGAGAAATCGCACTATGTTATTGGCTGATGACCAAGACCGCGGTGTTCACATGGAACAAATGGAACAAGTGTGGGACAACATGCTCAACAATGGAGGAGACAACTTAATTCACACAAAACTCTACACCGATGCCTATCAACTAACCGGCCAAGGATATCCTCAAGCTCGTGATTTCATGTTCAGGACTCTCGATGAGGGTGTCGTTTGGTGGCTGTTTATCGGGCATGCAAACACCACTTCATTGACCCACGAGAACCTCCTTAAACTCTCCGACATCAACAACATGTACCTTCGGAAATGGCCTATATTCTTTGCCGCAACATGTGATTTCCTACGATGGGATGGGAACTCAATTTCCGCAGGTGAAGTCATGTGGGGACTTGAAGCCGGAGGGTGTATCGCACAAATATCAGCTAATCGTCCTGTTTACATCTCGGAAAACGCTTATATGTCGAAAGCATTAGGTAAACATATGTTTACACGCGACGAAAACGGTAATCGTCTGACAATTGGCGAAATATATCGACGAGCAAAAAATTCCACCAAAACCACAGATGGAGGTGACACCCTATCTGACGCCAATAAATTACGCTACATTTTAATGGGCGACCCGGCACTATATCCGGCACTCCCTCAACACGAAATTGCAGTTGACCGTATCAACAATGTTCCTCTTGGCGGACAAGAGCAAGCCATTATGCAAGCTCGTCAAAGCGTTATTGTTGAAGGCCGTATTCTCGACAAAGAAGGAAATATAATTCCCGACTTCGACGGCATAATTGCATCTACTCTCTACGATGCCGATTATAGCGTTACTACTCGCGCCAACGGTGGTGTAGATGAAAATGGAAACGAAGTGGGCAAACAAGTTATATTCGAACAACATGGCGAGCGACTTTTTGCCGGCAACGACTCTGTCAAAGCCGGACAATTCAAAGTGCATATTGCTATGCCTTCGGAAATTGCCAACAACTTCCGTGAAGCATCTCTTAGTCTAACCGCACAACAAGGCGCAGGTCAAAATCGAACTTTCCACGGAGCCGGCGTATCTCGTGATTTTTATGTCTACGGCACCGACGAAAACGCAATTGACACAATCCCACCGACAATTAAAGCCATATACCTCAACCACCCATCTTTCGTTTCAGGAAATCACGTCAATACAGCTCCTATGCTCATTGCCGAAATTGCCGACAATCGAGGCATCAACATGAACACTTCAGGTATTGGGCACCAAATGAACATACTCATCGACGGGAAAAAAAGTTTCTCTGACGTAGCCCAATTCTACACACCCGCCACAAACGGGCTCCCGGAAGGCACTATCGCATATCAACTTCCTTCACTCGACGAAGGGTTGCACTCTTTGCGCCTACGAGTATGGGACACGTCCGACAACTCTTCCTCTAAATCTATTGAGTTCTACGTTTCCCCCGACCAAGCGCCAATCCTCTACGACGTATTTACCGACGTCAACCCCGCATCTACAGAAGCCAACTTCTACCTATCGCACGACCGTCCCGATGCCAACGTTGAAGTTACAATCTCTGTTTTCAACATGTTGGGCAAGCCGGTTTGGGAATCGGTTACGTCAGGTCGAAGCGACATGTTCCTGACAAGCCCCGTTAAATGGGATTTACGCAACATGGCAGGACAACGAGTGACTCGTGGAATTTACCTCTATCGCGCTTCTATTCGCGAAGGCGACAATGTCAGCAACACTCGCACACGCCGCATTGCTGTCACCGGCAACTAAGTAACAACACTATTGCTGTTCATTCTTTTAGCGCACTAAGATTGAAAATATATACCTCCATCTTTCGGTGTATGTCATATATTTTTAGTACCTTTGCAAGTATCATACTAAAGCTAAATTGACCAATGGATAACATTACACAGTCAATCAAAGAGATACTGCGCGCTGAAAGTGAAGCAATTCTCAACATCCCTGTAACCGACTCTTTTGCAAAAGCCATTGACATTATTGTCGAACACGTAAACCATCGTGGAGGGAAATTAGTCACCTCCGGAATGGGAAAAGCAGGGCAGATTGCTATGAACATCGCAACAACCTTTTCTTCAACAGGAACTCCTGCTGTCAATCTACATCCTTCGGAAGCTCAGCATGGCGACCTCGGGCTTATTCAACCCAACGACGCCTTGTTGCTAATCTCTAATTCAGGCAAAACTCGTGAAATTATCGACCTCGTTGAATTAGCTCGAACTCTAATCCCGACAATACCTATTATTGTAATCACCGGAAATGGTGATAGCGAGCTCGCACGAATCGCCGATGTTACAATCCTCACGGGTGGTGCGCCCGAAGTATGTCCTTTGGGATTAACTCCTACAACCTCGACCACTATGATGACTGTGATTGGCGACATCCTTGTAGTCAACGTAATGAAAGCTATTGGTTTTACTCGTGCCGAATACGCTAAACGCCATCATGGCGGCTACCTCGGTCACGTTTCACGAGCGAAATAACTCAACACCGCATCTTATATGACAGGTAAAATAATCATCATAGGAGAAGCCAGACTCGAAATAGATTTTAAAAACAATATTCCGGTCGACACTCATCCGGGAGGCGCCTTTCTTAATGCAGCTTGCCAACTTGCTTTGTCGGGAAGAGAAGTGATTTTCCTTTCCGAAATTGGAAATGATAAACCGGGTAATATAATTACTGATTCACTGACTGCTGCCGGTGTCGACATTTCTCAAGCCGACCGTCATATCATTAAAACTCCGATTGTATTGAATATCGACGGCACGACCTCTCGCTACTCTGCCCCCGACGACGGTGAAGGATTTGATATCATATGGCCGCGCGTGGAAAGTGAGGATATCATTGTATTTGGCGGATATTATGCCGTCGACCCGCGAATTCACAATCAATTGTCGACTTTTATCGCCAATGCTGTTGAGCGAAAAGCCTCTATCATCTACGTCCCCGACGTTGACGACGACCGGATTCCACGCATCACGAAAGTAATGCCTCTCATTTACGAAAATCTTGAGGTTGCTAATAGGGTTATCACTCTCCCCGACGACCTAAATATATTATTTAACCACAATGATTCAGAGCGTGCTAAACGTGAAAACTTTGCCTACTACGTCGACAACTACTCCCACCTCGAAAACTCCTCCCTACTTGCCGACGAAATCTCCAAATAAACATTAATATTCTAACCGATACGATTTACTTCATCATAATTTATGTCAACTTCTGCTCCAATATCACCATTACCCGAAGCCTCCGACATCAAAGTTGCCATTGTTAAAGCTCTTTGGAACGGACACATCACCGGCGCACTTACAGATAGCGCAGTCGATACTTTTAAAGCTCAAGGTATTGACAACGAAAACATCGACATCTTTGAAGTGCCGGGAGCCGTAGAATTGACTTTCGCGGCTTCACAACTAATCGAATCTTCGATGTACGATGCTATTATCGTATTTGGTTGCGTAGTGCGTGGCGGAACCCCCCACTTCGACTATGTTTGCCAATCTGTTACTCAAGGCATCACTGCCCTCAACGCCGACTGCGACACCCCGGTTATCTTCGGAGTGCTAACCGTCGACACCGAGCAAGACGCACTCGACCGTTGCGGTGGTTCGATGGGCGACAAAGGGGCCGAAGCCGCCGAAGCCGCAATACGCATGTACGACTTCGTGCAACGTGTGCGCAATATGGAATAATACGCACGCAATAATTTCAGGTTAATAACCTCGGTCATTATTCCTACGCATCACATTCGATTGCAATATTTTTTCTTTAAATAGAAGGAAAATAGAAAATAATACTTATCTTTGCACTCGCAAAAGAGACATAGCGATGTCTCAATAGGGCGAATACCAGAGTGGCCAAATGGGGCAGACTGTAAATCTGCTGGTTTATACCTTCGGTGGTTCGAATCCATCTTCGCCCACTACTCTTACTTAAAATCATTCAACGTCATTGCTACCGCAGCAGTGACGTTTTTTTTATCTCCCAACAACACCTTTTACTCCTTATCTATTGCTTTTCATAATTTTTCAGTCTATATTTGTATTTATAACCCTACTGATTTTCATTCAAGTAATATCCACCCAAGAGAATATATCATGAAAACCGGTTTTATCTTAAGTCTGTTCCTATGTATCCCGATACTATCATTCGCGATACCCGACAATACCTCAAATATCGTAATTGAGGATATGGTCGAACACATTCAACTTATCCCCGACAAATCGAAAACCGGACTAAAAGAGATAAGACACTCCATTCAATATACTTTTAGAGCCAACTACAAAGCCGGGAATGCTCTCGCTTCTGCTTATTATGACGATGATATCAAAATCGACAAAGCTTCAGGAGGAAGCGTCAGCT
Organism: uncultured Barnesiella sp.; assembly: GCA_964462445.1. Classification (GTDB taxonomy): domain Bacteria; phylum Bacteroidota; class Bacteroidia; order Bacteroidales; family Muribaculaceae; genus JAGBWK01. The sequence goes on from CAYWXG010000006.1 coordinate 18,980, forward strand.
ATAAACCATTTATCGTCGATGAATTTTACTCCGACTCCAAAATATGTTTGGTAAAGGCTTCTCTACCCAAGAAAGGTGCTACTGCCAAAGTCGCTTTCCGACTCACGTGCATTAAACCGGAATTCATGTGCAAAATCAACATACATGAAGAATACGATATCGAACACGCCGTTCTTAAATTTGAAATTCCCGATTGTCTCACCGACCGCTACCGACTTGTCCCTCGAAACATGCCCGATGGACAATACTCCATAGATGAAGTTCACGAAAAAGGGCGTCTGATTATCACCTATTCCCTCAACAATCTAAAAAAACAAAAATATTCGGAAGATATTCCTCCCATCAACATGACTGCTCCGCAGATTCATATCTTGGGACATTTCACCGATGCAACTGATTTGTATCGCTATCTTTACAAATATATCCCCACCGATGACCCGGGAGAACAAATCGTAGTCCAAAAAGCCCTTGAAATCACTTCTGAATGCCAAAACGACAACGAAAAAATTAACGCTATTAACGAATTCATTCACCAAAACATACAATATCTTGCAGTGGAACATGGCGAATTCGGACATCGCCCCGATTTGGCATCGGAAGTGTTGAGAAAACGTTTCGGCGATTGCAAAGGAAGCGCACTGCTCACTCGCAACATGCTCCGCGCAGTCGGTATGGATGCGAAGTTGGTTTGGATAGGCACTCGCGAAACAGGTTCCGATTGGACAGAAATGCCAAATATATCCTCAGGGAATCACATGATTACTGCCGTTGTTCTACCATCCGACAGTATAATTTTTCTGGACGGAACTGCTCGTTTCAGCTCTCCGGAAAGAATACCATTCAGCATCTCAGGGCGTCAAGCCTTAATTGAGGACTCTCCCGACAGATGTATTATAAAGCGTGTGCCTCCCTCTCTTCCGCAACACAACATTCGCGAAGAAAATCTAACAATGACTTTAAATGATAATAGTCTATCGGTGCAAGGCTCTGTTTCCCTCTCCGGAGAATTCTATCGTTTAATTCGCATTGCCGAGAGCGACATACCGCAAGGTCTACGACAGGATTTCTACGGGCACGTCTTCTCCGACAACACCCCCGGAGTTATTCCGAAAAGTATTAAATACGACTTGTCCCCCGACTCTCTAATCATCTCCGGGGCTGCAACAATTCCCGGTGCCGCAAAAGATGCCGGAGCCACAATATATATCGATACTAAGATTGCTTCAAGACTCAACGATATAAAATTCGACTTAATCGGTCGAACTTCCGGAGGTGCACTCGGGTTTCCTGCAACAATAAAATGCAAAGTGACTATACCCATACCCGACGGATTGACTCCCGGCAAGCTCTATCCCGACTTTTCCATCGACAACAATTGGATATCCGGGAATGTAACCGACAGTACTGATTCCGAAAAGCGCTCGATTACCCGTACAATGACCCTCATTATTAAGGAGCCATATGTGATGTTCGACGACATCAAGGAATATGATGCCCAGCTGACTCCTTTCATCAAGGCATGTTCATCTCTCATTGCATTAAGCAAACTTTAAAATACAACATCCATAAACAAATCTATAATATCTATGCGACAATTCTTAATATTGCTAATATCTATCGGCATCGCATACAATGCTAACGCCGACTTCGACCGAAAATTATACGAAAAAGCAATTCAAGAAGTTTGGTCAATGAATTTACCTCAATTCGACCCTAACTCCGATCTTTCCGACTCGCTATACTCCAATAAAGCGGCCGTGTATATTGCTCGCTACCGATCTCTAAAAGCATCTCACGACGAAAGCCCTAACAATTCGAAAGCAATGCTGACAGGGAGAAAAAATTCAAATGCCATCATTGCCGTCGGAATAGACAGATCAATGGTGAAAATTTTTGAGCAATCCGCTATTGATAATTTCAACACTTTCACGATAACAGCGCCAAAGGAAATCGACATCTATGGATTTACGGTTTCATCTGTAAAGCCCACATTCGGCGCTCGAATAATAAAACCCGACGGAACAATTGAAAATATCGATATCTCTGAATCTCTAATCGTCACCGAGGGCAAAGATGACTCCGATGCCGGCTATAAAATTACAATTCCGGGATTAGAACCGGGTGCCGTACTTGACTATTTTTTCTACACCGAGTACATGATGGAAGAAATGTCTTTACCGGGGCTGAAGTTTACGTTTTTTAAAGAATATCCCACGAAAGATTTCATGCTCGAACTGGCGGTAGCCCCATCTTTGGCATTAGAATACTCACACTATAATGGTGCGCCCGACTTCTCTAAAAAATGGACCGACGGTAACTACAACTACTTGTCGCTACACCTCTCGGGCATGGATGCAGTAGAGTCTTCAATGCCCTACTTCTCTGAAGAGAGACAAGTCCCATGCATAAAATTCTATATCCTTAATAGCACCGCAAGCATTAGCTCTACGCGCGCTTTTCGCTACGGAGGCGTACGCATCTATGCCCCATACCTCCTTTTCGACGTTGCAAAAGCATTGAAAGATGATAAATCTCCGGAAAAAACTCTCAAAGAGGCTACTTCCATTATGAAGAAATGGAAGAAAAACAATCCGCAAGCTACCGAGCGAGAGGTTATCGACGCCGCTTTTATAGCTCTTAATTTCTCTTGCATCAAAAACGAAGAACGACATTCCGAACGGCAATTCTGCAAATCATTTTCACAACTGCTTGAGAATCTATCTACCACCCTCCCGGGGCGTGTCGCCATAACATCACCTCGCGATGCGGCCCCTATTGATAATCTCGCATCATATGCCGAGGCTCGCTACTTTGTCACTGTGGGAGACTCTTGCTACTTTCCCGAGCAATTCGCATTAAGTGTTCCGGGGGATATTCCCGCTTTTTTCGACAATGAAAAAGCCTACAAATTTGACTGCCCACCGTATCACGACAATATGCAGTCGGCAGCTATAAGTTTCTCCATCCCTCGTAGCAAATCTAAGGATAATTCCTACGAGACAATAAGCGAGGTTGAGTATAAACCCGACTCTATTTTCGATATTTCTGTATCCACCACCTACACCGGTTCCGGCGTTGCTAAAGCCCTACTATCCGGTGCTATATACCACAATCAGTACTACGACGAATTAGCGCGTTTCCTTGGACAAAAACCGACTAAGCCTCTCGATGGCGACGAATTGCATTTCACTACCGTTATGCAACGCAAAGAGATGACCGAGCGCGCCAGTGTAATTTGGAATTGCGAAAATCCTTTTATTTATAATTATAAGATTCACTCTCTTGGCTGCACACCCGATAGTCCTACTGCATCATTCCTCATTGAAGCAATGTTGCCCGACATGACATCTTCTGCCGGTGACGACCTTATTATCAGTATTGGAAAACTCACCGGTAACCAACGCGAAATAAAAGGACCTCATCGCAAACGCGATATAAGCGCCATAGAGGAAAGTGCTACTCAATTCCGGTCCACGATTAAATTCAAAATTCCCGAGGGTTATGAAGTAATTCCGGAAAGCGTTTCTTCTCTCAATAGAAACATTTCATCTCCCGTAGCCGTTTTCGTTGCTGAAGCCGACATCGACAACGGATACGTCATAATACGCACATTCGAACGTTATTCCATCTCTGTAATTCCGGCTTCGGCTTGGACCAATGTTCTGAACGTTCTCGACGCCGCTTTTGAGTTCAATTCCGCAACAATTGTACTTCGCAAATCCAGCTCAGGGGCCGGTCAATAGCTCTAAATAGGGCTTTTTCTCCCGTTAACGCCTCGATATCGCTCTTTTTTTGATGAATTATCAAAAAAATTTGCCGAAAACTTTGGTAATTCAAAAAAAGTGCTTACCTTTGCATCGTTCAACCGACAAGGGGCGTTTAGCTCAGCTGGTTCAGAGCATCTGCCTTACAAGCAGAGGGTCGGCGGTTCGAATCCGTCAACGCCCACTACCCTTCAAAAACGCCATCGGCTATAAAGCAGATGGCTTTTTTTGTTTTTATGCAATTTAAAAATTTTTCATCTTGTGACCTTAGTCACACCATTTACAACATATAATAATGGAAAGAAAAGTAAGAGTACGTTTTGCACCATCGCCCACCGGACCTCTCCACATCGGAGGCGTTCGAACTGCGCTTTACAACTACCTTTTTGCTCGTCGTCATGGGGGCGACATGATTCTTCGTATTGAAGACACCGACTCTCAGCGTTTTGTACCCGGAGCCGAGGACTACATCAACGAAGCGCTCGCTTGGCTCGGCATTCAAATCGACGAAGGCGTGCGCGAAGGTGGTAATTACGGACCTTACAAACAAAGCGAACGTCGCGACATTTACCGTCAGCACGTCAAAATGCTCCTCGACAATGGCAAAGCATACTTTGCTTTCGACACTCCCGAAGAGCTTGAGGCTGCTCGTGCCGCTACTCCTAATTTCCAATACGACGCGTCGACTCGCGCTACCATGCGCAACTCTCTATCTCTGGGGGAGGAAGAAACTCAACGACTCATCGACGCCGGCGAGAAATATGTAGTCCGTTTCAAAATTGAACCCGGACGCAACATCGAAGTCAACGACCTTATCCGCGGAAAAGTGACTATAAACTCTTCGGTTCTCGACGACAAAGTACTTTATAAAAGTGCCGACGACCTTCCCACCTACCATCTCGCCAACATCGTTGACGACCACTTGATGGAAGTCAGCCACGTTATCCGAGGCGAAGAATGGCTCCCCTCCGCTCCGCTCCACGTTCTTCTTTACGAAGCTTTTGGGTGGACCGATACGATGCCACAATTCGTTCACCTACCACTTCTTCTGAAGCCCGACGGAAAAGGCAAACTTTCTAAACGCGACGGCGACCGACTCGGATTCCCAGTATTCCCATTGGAATGGCACGACCCCAAAAGCGGCGACATATCATCAGGATACCGCGAAAATGGATACCTCCCTCAAGCCGTGGTCAATTTCCTCGCCCTTCTCGGCTGGAACCCCGGCGACGACACCGAGATCATGTCGATGGAAGAGCTCATCAATCGTTTCTCTTTCGAACACTGCTCTCGCTCAGGCGCTAAATTCGACTTCGAAAAAGGTAAATGGTTCAACCACAAATATCTACAAGAACTTCCCGACGCTCAACTACTTGAGATGTTCAAACCTATATTGGTCGCCAACGGAGTTAATCCCGCCGACTTTTCCGATGAATATATCACGCGCGCTATCGCCTTGGTGAAAAATCGCGCCAACTTCGTCAAAGACCTTTGGGTCCAAGCTCGCTTCTTCTTCGTTGACCCAACTGAATATGAAGCTAAATCTGTAAAAAAACGTTGGACTCCCGAAACTCCCGATATTCTTCGCGCTATGATCGACCGCATGGCTTCATTGCCCAGCCTCGACAGCAAAGCAACCGAAGAAAACATTCTCGCTTGGATTACCGAAAACGAATACCACATGGGCAACGTAATGAATGCTTTGCGTTTAGCTGTTGTTGGTGAATGTAAAGGGCCCCACATGTTCGACATTACAGAATTGATGGGTCTCGAAGCCACTCGTCGTCGCATCGAAAATGCATGCGCAAATATTCAGTAAAATCGACATTAATTCGTCACGCTCGTGAACGCTATATACAACATCGGTCTGCACATCTATAAATTTGGAGCTCGGATTGCGTCTCATTCCAACGCCAAAATAAAAAAGATGGTCAAGGGTCAGAAAGCAACATTTCAAATTCTACGCGACACCAACATCGACCAAGGAGGTGCTATATGGATACACGCCTCCTCTTTAGGCGAATTCGAGCAAGGACGTCCCCTAATCGAGCGTATCCGTCGACAACTCCCCGATAAAAAGATTCTACTATCCTTTTTTTCTCCATCGGGATACGAAGTGCGCAAAAACTATCCACACGTCGATGCCATTGTATACCTGCCATTCGACACTCCGGGCAATGCTCGTCGTTTTATTGACACTGTGCGCCCGTCAATGGCTATATTTATTAAATATGAATTTTGGGGCAACTATCTGCAACAACTCAAAAAAGCAGCCGTCCCCACCTACATTATTTCGGCAATTTTCCGCCCTAACCAGATTTTCTTTAAACGAAACGGAGGGACTTTCCGAAATATGCTTAAATGCTTCAACCGAATATACCTTCAGGACGAAAACTCTCGCAAACTTCTTGCCGGCATAGGCATCGACAACACAGTCGTTGCCGGAGATACTCGTTTCGACCGCGTCACTGACGTTATGGCCACCACTTGCGATATCGATTGTGGCGACGCTCTTCGTTCTTTTATTATATTCGGGAGCAGCTGGAACGACGATGAAGTCAACTATATCCCTTGGCTCAACTCCCACAAAGACTTAAAATTCATCATCGCGCCACACGAATTCAATAAAGCCCGCGTTGAGGCACTATGCAACGCAATCGAGGGCTACGTACTCCCATTCTCACAATGGGAACAATACGTATCCGAAAACGGCAAAGCCCCCGACAATGTGCGTGGTATTATCGTCGACTGCTTCGGAAAACTCTCAACACTCTATCGCTACGCTTCCGTCGCATACATTGGTGGTGGCTTCGGAGCCGGCATTCACAACATCAACGAAGCCGCCGTCTACGGAATCCCCGTAGTATTCGGCCCGAACTACCATAAATTCAAAGAAGCTCACGACTTGATTGCCCTAAAAGGTGCTTTTACCGTCAAAGACTCCGACTCTACCTTCGCAATTCTTAATCAACTTCTATCCGACGACGCTTTCCGAGCTAATGCCGGTAAAATTGCCGGGCAATATATCGCCGACAATATTGGCGCTACCGACCGCATTTTTTCCGACCTTTTCCCAAAAATTTAAGGAAATACCGTTTTTACATATCTGACTTTGATTTTTCGGCATTTTTTTGTAACTTTGCTACAAATGCCGAATTAACAATGAGCGATATACCTACAATACCTACCGACCATGAAGATGAGGAGTTGAATCCTCAACCCGATGCACAAAAACCCTACGAGGAAGCCTCCGAAAGTGTCGTGAAGCACCAACTGCGAGGCATGTTCCGCAATTGGTTCCTCGACTACGCTTCCTACGTTATTCTCGAGCGTGCCGTGCCGCATATTGAGGACGGGCTTAAACCGGTACAACGACGCATTCTGCACTCTATGAAAACCCTCGACGACGGTCGCTTCATTAAAGTGGCAAACATCGTGGGTAACACCATGCAATATCACCCCCATGGTGATGCGTCCATCAACGATGCTCTCGTGCAACTCGGGCAAAAGGACCTCCTTGTCGAAACACAAGGTAACTGGGGTAATATCTTGACCGGAGCTTCGGCTGCCGCCGGTCGTTACATCGAAGCCCGACTTTCGCAATTTGCGCTCGAAACGCTATACAATCCCAAAATAACCGAATGGACATTGTCCTACGACGGTCGAAAAAAAGAACCCGTTGTTTTGCCTTCTAAATTCCCCCTACTGCTATTTCAAGGTGTTGAAGGTATTGCCGTCGGGCTGTCCTCTAAGATTCTTCCTCACAACTTCAACGAAATTATCGATGCCGCCATAGCCCACCTCAAAGGGGAAGAATTCACGCTTTACCCCGACTTCGTGACAGGCGGATTTATCGACGTCAGCAGATATAACGATGGCGAGCGTGGGGGTGTTGTCAAAGTGCGTGCTAAAATTGAAAAACTCGACAACAAGACACTCGCTATTACCGAAATCCCTTACGGCAGAACCACCGGCGCGCTAATTGATTCAATCCTTAAAGCATTCGAAAAAGGGAAAATCAAAATTCGCAAAGTCGACGACAACACCGCCGAAAATGCCCTCATTTTGGTGCATCTTCTCCCCGGAACTTCTTCCGACCGCACTATCGATGCTCTATATGCATTCACCGATTGCGAAATGTCCATTTCTCCAAATTGTTGCGTAATTTCCGACCGCAAGCCCCACTTCCTCGGGGTCAGCGACGTTTTGCGCCATAATGTCAACACTTCGCGCGAGCTCCTTCGCAAAGAACTTGAAATAACACTCTCCGAAGTCAAAGAACTTCTACATTTCGCATCTCTCGAACGTATCTTCATCGAACAACGCATCTATAAAGACAAGCAATTCGAACAAAGCGAAACTATCGAAGAAGTAATCGAACACGTGCGCAAACGCATCACTCCGTTTGTTGTCGACCTCCCTCGCGACATCACCGACGACGACATTTCTCGTCTCCTCGAGATTAAGATGAAACGCATCACCAAATTCGACTCCGGGAAAGCCGACGACCTCATCGCTTCATATCTCGACCGCATTGCCGACATCAAGAAAAATCTCGACAATATCACAGAATACACCATCAAGTGGTTCGAAAACATCAAAGCTAAATACGGCGCTGCATTCCCTCGACGCACTGTCATCCGCGGATTCGACAACATCGAGGCTGCTCAAGTTGCGGAAGCTAACGAAAAACTTTACATTAACCGCGAAGAGGGCTTCATTGGCACTGCGCTCAAAAAAGATGAATTCGTTTGCAACTGTTCTTCTATCGATGAAATAATCATTTTCTATCGCGACGGACGTTACAAAGTAGTCAAAGTTGCCGAAAAACTTTTCGTCGACAAAAATATCATCCACATCAACGTTTTCAAACGTGGCGACGAGCGCACTATATACAACGCTATATATCAAGATGGCAAAGGTGGCACTTTCTACATGAAACGCTTTGCTGTTACAGGTATCACACGCGACAAAGAATACAACTTGACTATGGGTGCTCCCGGCTCGCGTGTCACTTGGTTCAGTGCCAACCCCAATGGCGAAGCCGAAATTGTAAAAGTTACGCTAAAGCCGAAACCTCGACTCAAATCTCTACAAATCGACATCGATTTCAGCGAACTCGCCATCAAGGGAAAACAATCGCGTGGAAACATCGTTACTCGTAACGAAGTGCATCGATTCTCGCTAAAAGAACGTGGTGCTTCTACTCTCGGAGGTCGAAAAGTGTGGTTCGACCCCGATGTTCTTCGACTCAACTACGATGGTCGTGGCAACTACCTCGGTGAGTTTGCCGGCAACGATTCCATCCTTATTATTCTAAAATCAGGAGAATACTACATGTCATCGTTCGACGCCGGAAACCACTATCCCGAAAACATTCTTCGTATCGAGAAATTCCGTCCGGGACACGTGTGGACTGCTATCCTCAACGATGCCGACCAAGGATTCCCCTACCTCAAGCGCTTCACCTTTGAGCCTTCAGCGAAAACGCAACGATATCTCGGTGAAAATCCCGCATCCTCTCTCATTATTCTTTCCGACGAGCTTGGTGCTCGATTTGAAGTGAAATTTGGCGGGGCCGACTCTTTCCGTGAACCATTAATCATCGATGCCATCGACTTCATTGCCGTTAAATCGTTTAAAGCGAAAGGAAAACGTCTCACTACGCTACCTATCGACTCTATCTCCGAGCTTGAACCTCGCGAAACAAATATCGATGTAGACAATAATGTGCAATCTCAGCCCGACAATGCCGACGACGTAGACGATGTCGATGCTCAAGAGCCGGAACGCTCCGACGATGAAGTGCGCGATGAAATCAACGGACAAGAACGCCTTTTCTAAGGTTTTTTGACATGAAACGCCTGCTTTTAATCCACTTCGCAATTTTATTTGCATTTTGTTGCCGGGCGCAATCCGAATTTCCGCTCAACATCGACGATTGCATCGACATCGAAAGCGACTCTTTGCCTATTCTTCGTCCGGTAACTTCAGCCTACATGCTTGAAGTGGGAGCATCTTCAATTGCCGACAGCTACCTGTCTCCTATAACCTACAACGGGGGGACTGCCGCGTTTGCCTACGAGCGCATGCAAGCAATGAAATTTAACCCACAAAATTGGGTTATGCAACTCACAGCGCGGTTTTCCATCGACCGTACTCGCAACATTGCCGACAACGCTACATCTTGGCGTTTCAACGGCTCTGTCACTTGGGGGATGCTTCATCGTTGGACCATATTGTCGGGATTAACACTTGCTGCCGGGGCTTCTACCGGTATTGATGCCGGATGTATTTACAACCAACGCAACAGCAACAATCCCGCATCAGCAAAATTTGCTTGGACCATAAATGCTACCGCCTACTTAGCATACAATACTAAAATTGGGAAACTACCCGTGACTCTTCGATACCAACCCGAAATCCCCCTCGCCGGCATTTTCTTCTCCCCCGATTACGATGAACTTTACTACGAAATATATCTCGGCAACCACAGTAATCTCATTCATTTTGCTTGGCCCGGCAATAGATTCGCCATTTCCAACAACTTCTCCGCCGACCTTCACTTTGGTTCAACATCTCTGCGTTTAGGCTACCGGCACTACTCTCTTTCTTCCGAAGCCAACAAAATAGTCACTAACATCCACACCCACTCTTTCATAATCGGCATTTCCGGCGAATGGATTTCTCTTTCTCGCCGACAACAAATAAGCCAAAACGCTCGTATAATATCCGCCTTATATTAACTCCGATAATTGATGACACGCCTCAAATTCATTCTAATCTCAATAGTTTCTATTTTCATAGCTACTGCTTGCCACGATATGCCCGAATTTGCCGACAACCCCAAAGGCAACTTCGATGCACTTTGGAATACACTCGACCAACACTATTGCTTCTTCAATGAAAAAGGAATTGATTGGGACGAAGTCTACTCACGCTACTCTCCCATGATTAGCGACAAAATGACCCCTGAAGAACTTTTCGATGTCTGCGCAAAAATGTTGAATGAACTTCGCGACGGACACACCAACCTATCATCTTCCTTCAACACTTCCTACTATCGAAAATGGTGGAGCGACTACCCTCAAAACTTCAATGAACGTATTATCGAAGAACACTATTTCAACTTCAACTACCGACAGACCGGCAATATCTCTTACGGAATTCTAAACCAAAATATCGGTTACATACGCATCCCGTCGCTTTCCTATTCAATCGGGGAATCCAATCTTGACCACATCCTTTACTACCTCAAGACTTGCGATGGACTAATCATCGACATTCGCGACAATGGTGGAGGTTTATTGACTGCTGTTGAAACCATCGTCGCTCGATTTATCACTGAGCGAACGCTTGCCGGATATATTTGCCACAAAACAGGACCCGGACACGACGACTTTTCTGAGCCATACCCATTCTTCTATAACCCCGCAGAAGAAGGACGTATTATGTGGGGAAAACCGGTGGCTATTCTGACCAACCGATCCACTTTCTCCGCAGCCAACAACCTCGTCTCAATAATGCGCACTCTTCCCAACGTAAAAATCGTTGGCGCTACAACCGGCGGTGGTTCCGGTATGCCATTCACCTCGGAGCTACCTAATGGGTGGGCCATTCGTTTCTCTTCTGCTCCGGTGCTCGATCCTCTCAGTATGACCACCGAATTTGGGATTGAGCCTTCTGAAGGTTGCGCTATTGACCTCGACCCTCAAGCCGCGCTCAATGGAGTTGACACAATTCTCGAATTTGCCATCAACCTCCTTTCCCGCTAATCGTCAGCCCCCCTATTATGAATTATGAATTATGAATTCTAAATTCCCTTAGTCCGCTCCAACAATCGACACCAACTCATCGGGGGCATTGATTATATGGTCGGCATATGCCGCTGTCAATTCCGCTACTCCGCGAAAACCCCAACTCACTCCGGTCGACTCTATGCAAGCCCTGCGCGCTGTTTCAATATCTACCCCGGAATCCCCTACCATCATAACATCGGCCTTTGCAGTTGGGCAATCTGTCAATATTCGAAATATTACCGATGGGTCGGGTTTCACCGGCACGCCATCAATCTGACCGGAAATTGACGCCCAATCTATATAGGGAAAATAATGAAGTATCAACTTTGTTGCCGCCTCTTGATACTTATTGGTTGCAACAGCCAACTTCACTCCCGCCGCCTGCAAATCTCGCAACATATCCTCAATTCCGGGATAAGGAGCTGTAGTAGCTGTCAAATGTTCATTATAATACGACATAAAATCCGCTCGCAACTGCTCTACAACTATCTGTTCGCGCTCCTCTACCGGCAACACGCGCTCTATCAACCGCGTAATTCCATTCCCCACAAAATGTGTGTACGACGACAAATGATGCGTCGGGAATCCATTCTTTTCAAGCGCATAATTAGCCGAATGACCCAAATCGGTTATCGTATTAAGCAATGTCCCGTCAAGGTCAAATATCACCAATTTCTTCCTATTTTTCATATTTCTTCCTTTCCTAATCTATTATCGCTCAAATTCTTTACAACAGAACACTCTTTTAGAATGGATATCCAATTGAAAAATGTATCGTCTTATCACGGCTCCATTTCGGATGAAGCAACGGCCATTCCTCCTGACCTCGAGCCGGGTTATGTGCCTTCATACCCAAATCAAGGCGCAACAAGAAATATGTAAAGTCAAAACGGATGCCGGCACCATATGCTGCAGCTATCTGCTTGTAGAACGAATTAAAATGAAATTGCCCTCCGGGTTGATTTTCATAATTATGAATTGTCCAGATATTTCCCGCATCGATAAACAATGCCCCTTCTATCACCCAAAACAATTTGGCTCTATACTCAATATTTAAATCCAAGCGGATATCACCACACTGATTTATAAAGTCAGTCACCGAATTGCGTGAGTCATACGCCCCGGGGCCGAGGGTTCGCACTCCCCAACCTCTCACTGAATTGGCTCCTCCGGAGTAAAATCGCTTCTCAAATGGTATCATCCTTGAGTTGCCATACGGCACGCCTATTCCAAATCCTCCATGCAACGCTATTGAATTTCGTGAATTGAAATTGTACACCCATGAATAATCCAAATCTACCTTCGCATACTGCGAATACTGTGTATTAAACACCTTATACGCACCATCTTCTCGTTTTTGTCCGGTTAGCGATGACAGCCCGTACAATAAGTTTCCTGCCGTTTCTACCGACGCTCGCAATGTCCATATCTGCTGCTGAAACGGATTGCCAAACATTCGTGATGTCGGTGTGACAGGTCGGCGATTAGTGCGATATATCGAATATCCCATTCGCATGATTAAGTGGTCCTCATACGAATACCTTAACAATGGATTTTCAGGAGCTACCGTGTTTATAAAATCTATCGTCGACTTCGGGAGATATACATAGTTCACATCTATTAAATCAAACGTATTTCTCCGCATATTCGACGGGTCATTCCATTTATATTTCCATGCAGCGCCGGCGATAACGCGAGTATACTCCGGACGCTCTTGATAGTTAAATGATAATGCAAACTCTGTTTGGGCTTTCGACTTCAGTTTGAAACTCTTCGACACGAATGGTGCCTTAAACTTCGGAAACGTTATTCCCACCTCCGAGGCAACCTCCGTATAGCGGTCATTTATTAATCCCTCCGGACTTCCCGATAAGCTCTCGTACGACGTCCTGACCTTAGCTGTCAAAACCTCTCCTCCGTGCGCAAGGTTACGATGCTGATACGTAACTCCAACACCAAAACCAAGATCGCCCTCCGAGTTCGTTCCTTCCACTTCAAAAGTGACTCCTTGCTTTTTTGTACGCGACAAAGTAATAACGGCCCTTAACGTCGGCTTGCCATCTATTGTATCCGGCAACATCGCAATATTTACAAACTTCACTATCGCCAATTGCGATAAGGCCTCATACGTGCGATTGACATCACTTGCACTATATGGGGCGCCGATTCGGATAAAACACTTCTCTTCGAGCAACGACAGCTTCAAATATCGGTCGCCATAGTACACAGCTGAAAAATTGCCCGAACTCACTGTATCAATTGCCATGCCGGGCTTATATTCGGGCGATTCTACTCGATATTCTACCCGACTAACATGCATCGGTGTTTCTCGATAAGTCGAATCTGCCTTCTGGGGCAACAGCACATGCATTGTCAAGTCTACATCCTTCGATGTCGCTGTCGTATCTGCTACAAAAGTAATCTGCTCTTTTGTAAAATAGTAATACCCTTTATCTCGCAATCGCGACGCTATATTTATTCGCTCATTTTCAAGAACATCGCGATTAAGCAACGTCCCCTCTTCTATCGTAAACTTATCCTTTTCGGCCATAATAGCCTCTCCGACGCCGGGGTCTTCAAATTTGTACGATATATTTTTGATAATATGAGGAGAACCCGATTTTATATGGTACACCAACTCAACTTTGCGCCCTTTGCGATTAAATATCGAATCAACAGTTACATGTGTATTGGTATATCCCCGATTGATTAATGCCAATTCCAATTGCCTTCGCGATTGCTCCGTGAGTTCTTGGCTGAAAATGACCGGCTCTTGACCCAAACTTCGAGCCCATCGATTGTACCACCGCGTAGAATCGCGACCCGACATATTATAAATGCCCAACTGCAATTTTGCAAAGCCAAGCACAACGTGATTAGGTTGCTGACGCAGATAGTTAAGTAGTGTCATTTCATCTGCTCCCGTCGACGGGTCTACCATTATCTGAACCTTATCAAGTAGATATTGTCCTTCCGGCACATGACGTGACGTGCTACACGACACCCCCGTTAGCATAACTGCCAATGCCACTAATAATAATATGCCTGATTTCCCTATCTTCATCTTTTTATACTATAGAGGGCGATATATCAATGTATTGGATCGCTCTTCTCGAAATATTTCCTCCGATGCGCTGTGCAAATCCGCATTAGTCAACTCGCGATATCGCAATATTACTTCATTTATATCCTCATTATGATACTCACTCATCGCAAGTGACTGGGCTTTCGACAAGTAACTTATATTGCCAAACAACATTGCCGACTCCATCTTATTGATTGCTCGAGTCAAATGTTCCTCGCTAAACTGACGATGTATGACATCTTCAACCTTCGATTTTACTATCGCTATGGCACGTTGCTCATTTTCCGCGCCACCTTCACGTAGACGCATATTTAGCATTAAAACTCCGGGCTCCTCACTCCCAAGTATCGACGCATCTACCGATGTAAACAAATCGCTCTCCATGAGCAACTCGCGATAAAATATCGACGACTCGCCATTGGCCATCAAATCTGTCAACAAATCGGCGCAATAATATTGCTTCGTGCCATATCCCTGCATCGGATACGCTATCGTTATATCCGTTGACGGAACACGACCTTTCACCTCTACTATTCGCGGCGCTCGCTGTTCCGGCTCTTGTGAATAAATGCGAGGCAATATTTCTCTGCGTGGAATATCTCCAAACCATTTCTCCGCCAATCGACGAGTTTCCTCCGCACTTATATTTCCCGAAACCGACAACACTGCATTATTCGGAGCATAATGTGAAAAGAAAAACTCCTGCGCCTCCGAAAGCTGAACCTTAGCAATATGCGACGGTTCTTTTCCTATAACAGGCCACTGATATGGATGAACCTTATATATCATCTTGCGAAGATGATGCGACATATCGCCATACGGGCGATTGAGACATTGTTGTTTAAATTCCTCTATCACTACCGACCGTTGCACCTCAAGCGTCCGCTCCGTAAATGCCGGACTCAACATGCGGTCACTCTCCAACCAAAATGCCGTCTCTGCATTTTGCGCAGGTACTATATCGTAAAAATTGGTAAAATCATTCGACGTCCACGCATTATTCTTTCCACCGGCGCGCTCTATCGCTCCATCAAAGTCGGGAATATTGACCGAACCGCCAAACATCAAATGCTCAAACAAATGTGCAAGCCCCGTCAGATTACTATCCTCATCGCGGGAACCAACATTATATAGCACATTGACTGCCACCATTGCCGTGTTCCCATCATAATTGTGAACTACGCGCAAACCGTTCGACAATTCAAATCGCGTGGTTTCTATCATATCCCTATTTTTCCTCGCTTATTCTTCTACTTCGACCTTAGTGATTTTTATATCTTCTGTAGGCCTATCATTGCGGTCGGTTGCCACTTTTTGGATTGCGTCAACAACCTCCATCCCCGATACTACTTCACCAAACACGGTGTACTGACCGTCAAGATGCGGAGTACCTCCTACGGTGCTATATGCTGTGCGCTGTGCGTCGGTCAACTTAGCCGGATTTTGCGCAGCTTCCGCCTCGGTAATGGCTATCAACTCATTTTGCAATTCCAACAACCCTTCTCTATCGCCGGCACTCTGTAAGGCACGAATTTTTTCCATATTTTCTCCTGCCAAACGCTGAAATATTGCTTGTTGCTGGGCAATTTGCAATTGTCCGTCGAGTTGCGAAATCTCTTGGCTACCATAAACCTTTCCGGTTACTATATAGAATTGGGAACCCGATGAACGGCGTTGTGGATTAACTTGATCTCCCTGACGGGCTGCTGCCAACGCCCCGCGTTTATGGAAATATTTTGGATAGACAAATTCTGCTTCAAGTGTATATCCGGGATCTCCTGATCCCAACATTTTTCCCTTAGGAGCATTCTTTGAATCAGGGTCTCCGGTCTGAATCATAAATTCATTAATTACTCGATGGAACAAAACTCCATTATAGAACCCTTCTTTAGCCAATTTTACAAAATTATCGCGATGACGTGGAGTATCGCCATACAAGCGTACTTTGATATCCCCCTTGGTGGTGCTGATATTTACTATTATATCCCCTTTCGCTTTGCTATTTACTTCGTTTGACATATCTTTTGTATTTGATGTTACTTCTTCTTTTGTTTCTTCCTCATTGGTCACCTCTTCAGCTTTCTCTTCTGCGGTCACCTTCTCTTCTACTACAATAGTTGTGCTGTCCGTCTTCTCGTCGGTTGCTGTTGCTCCTTCTCTATCACTCTGTTTCTGGCAGCCGCTCCACAAAAGCATCATTCCGCAAAGCGCTGTTATCTTATGTATTCTTTTCATATTCCTTTCGGGTATAATCGTTTATAGATTCGTCGAAAATTATTATCACTCAATCTCAACTCTTCTGCTCGCTCAAGATAATCATCGCCATATAAACTTTGCAACAAATATCCAATATACGCTCGCTCTCGGTCTCGATCTATTGCAGCACTCACCATTTTATCTATCGTGGCTGAAAAATGCTCCTTATCTACGGCATTGAGATATCTTGCTGCACTAACAAGGAATTGTCCACTCCCATCTACTTTTATCAAGTTGTCAGCAAGCCAATCAATATCTTCATCTATCATACCGATATTGTTGGCGATATACTCATACGTCAACAAGCCGTCAACATCTTTTTCAAGTTCTTTTATTGTGCTTACTTCCATTGCTATTATTTTTTAGCAAAATTACAACGCACAGTTTCGGACAATGCGTCAAATTCATATTTTATATATTTTCCTTTCGCAAAAATACACTAAATAAATCGCTCAACAAAATTAATCACTCCACATGCCTCGTTTTTTCTCAAATTATCGTAAATTTGCACTCTATTTAGGACTGATTTGTTCTCTTTTAAATTCCAATTTAGAATTATTACTTTTTTAGAGTTCAGTCCACAATCAATTTATTTTATGAAAAAATTCACTAAGATTGTAGCTACAGTTTCCGACCGCCGATGCGACGTCGAGTTCATAAACGACTTATTTATCAACGGAATGAACGTTGTCAGAATGAACTCCGCACACCTATCATTTGATGGGTTCTCCAAAATCGTCAACAACGTCCGTAAAGTTTCTAATCGCATCGGAATTCTTATGGACACTAAAGGTCCGGAAATTCGTACAACCAACAACAACTTCGACGATAAAGACACTCCGATTATTATATCTGCAGGAGACAAAATTCAATTCGTCGGCGACCCCGACTCTCTTTCTTCTCCTCAACGCATATGCCTTTCTTACACCGGCATTGCCAACGATGTGCATCAAGGCAACCACCTGCTCATCGATGATGGAGAACTCGACTTCATTATCGACGCTATTGACAACGGCATAATTTATGCGACTGCTTTAAATTCGGGAAAACTCGGTGCGCGTAAAAGCGTTAACATTCCGGGAGTTGCTATCAACCTCCCGTCTCTAACCCCTCGCGACATAACAAACATTGGCTATGCTATAGACCTTGGCATCGACTTTATAGCTCACTCTTTTGTGCGCTCAGCCAATGATGTAAAAGCAATACAAAAGATTCTCGATGAAAGAGGCTCTTCAATAAAAATTATATCTAAAATCGAGAACCAAGAAGGTATCGACAATTTCGACGAAATTCTCGACGCGTCATACGGCATTATGATTGCACGTGGCGACCTCGGCATCGAAATCCCCGCCGAGCGGATTCCGGCAATTCAACGCAACCTCATCGACCGTTGTATTCGTGCTCACAAACCTGTAATTGTGGCCACTCAGATGCTTCATTCGATGATTTCAAACCCGCGTCCTACTCGTGCCGAAGTGTCCGACATCGCTAATGCTGTTTACCAACACACCGACGCCCTTATGCTCTCCGGTGAAACTGCCTACGGAGACTATCCTATCGAAGCTATTTCAACAATGACTCGCGTGGCGAAAGAAGCCGAACGCTCTATGATTGAAAACAATAAAGCAATTATTCCAAATATCGAGCACGACGTCACCTCTTTCCTTGCCCGACAAGCCGTCAAATCTAACTCGGCGCTCGGTACGCGTGCCATTATAACCGACAGCTACACCGGTCGCACCGCTCGCTACGTCGCTTCCTACCGCGGCCTTTTCCCAACTCTCGCTCTATGCTACCACGAAAACGTCGTCCGACTTCTTGCCCTTTCCTACGGCGTGTGGGCCATTCACCAACCATCCACCTCTTCTTCTCGTCAATACCTCCGAAACGGGCTGATGCACCTTCTGAAAAGCAATCTTCTCACTAATGATGACTTCATCGCATATCTTGGCGGAGGATTTGGAGAAGGACACGGAACAACATTCCTCGAGATCAACAAAGTAAGTGAAGTAATGGACAACTATCACACCTACTCGCTTCCCAACCTCGAAGACGTAGAGCAATCTGCTCCAATCAACGAATAAGCCCCAGCTTTGGTACATTTTTTACGATTCTAAATTTCACACATAATAACAACATGATTACTCAAGAACAATTAAAAGAGACTTTTGAACGCAAGCTCGCGTTGAGGAGGTATCTTTGACATCGACAGCAAGAAAATAGAACTTGAAGAAGAAGAGTTGCGCACCCACGTCCCCGACTTTTGGGAACATCCTAAAGAAGCGCAAGCTCAAATGAAAAAAATCAAAGACATTAAAGCTTGGATCGACGGATACAACGAAGTTGAATCTCTCGTCGACGAGTTACAACTTTCTTTCGACTTCTACAAAGAGGAGCTCGTCTCTGAGGACGAAGTTGATGCGCAATACGCCGCTACGATAAATGCCATTGAAGCTCTTGAGCTTCGTAACATGTTGCGACGCGAAGAGGACTCCCTCGGCGTCGTACTCAAAATCAACTCTGGCGCCGGCGGCACCGAAAGCCAAGACTGGGCTTCTATGCTTATGCGTATGTACCTGCGTTATTGCGAACGGCACGGTTACAAAACTTCTGTCGCCAACCTCCTTGAAGGGGATGAAGCCGGCATCAAATCTTGCACTATAAACGTTGAAGGCGACTTCGCTTATGGTTATCTTAAAAGCGAAAACGGTGTTCACCGACTTGTTCGAGTGTCTCCATACAATGCCCAAGGCAAACGTATGACATCTTTCGCCTCTGTTTTCGTTACCCCTCTCGTCGACGACACTATTGAAGTTAAAGTAGAAAACGCGCTCCTGTCTTGGGACACATTCCGTTCCGGTGGCGCTGGCGGACAGAACGTCAACAAAGTTGAATCCGGGGTTCGACTTCGTTACCAATACACCGACCCCTACACCGGTGAAAAAGAAGAAATCCTCATCGAAAACACCGAAACGCGCGACCAACCAAAAAACAAAGAAAACGCCCTGCGACACCTTCGCTCTATTCTCTACGAAAAAGAAATGCAACATCGTCTTGAAGAGCAAGCGAAAGTAGAAGCCGGAAAAATGAAAATTGAATGGGGCTCACAAATTCGTTCTTACGTATTCGACGACCGTCGTGTTAAGGACCATCGCACCGGATTTCAAACCTCCGACGTTAACGCAGTTATGGATGGCGACCTCGACGGGTTCATCAAAGCCTTCCTAATGGAATTTGCAGGATCCGACGAAAAATAATCCATACTCTGAAATCGCTTATTTATTATGCAGAAACTTACAATAATAAAAGTCGGCGGGAAAATCGTTGAAGAACCCGATTCGCTCGCTAAACTAATCAACGACTTTGCTAAAATACCGGGACTTAAACTCCTCGTTCATGGCGGCGGACGTTCTGCCACAAAAATTGCTGAACAACTCGGCATACAACAAAAAATGGTCGACGGCCGACGCATCACAGATATAGAAACTCTTCGAGTAGTCACAATGGTTTATGGCGGTCTCGTAAACAAAAACATCGTAACTGCCCTTCAAGCCATCGGCATTAACGCTATTGGGCTGACTGGTGCCGACATGAACATTATTCGATCCCATAAGCGCCCCGCTACGGAAATTGACTACGGTTACGTTGGCGACGTCGACAAAGTAGATGCCGATGCTATTGCTCAACTACTCCACAGAGGGATGGCCCCGGTTATTGCTCCGCTTTCCCACGACGGTATGGGTTCTTTGCTCAACACAAATGCCGACACTATTGCTTCGGAAGTGGCTCAAGCTCTCGCTACCCTTTTCGACACTACTCTGACTTTCTGCTTCGAAAAAGCTGGTGTCCTCGCCGACGAAAACGACGACAAGTCCGTAATCAAAAAAATCGATCGCGCAACTTTCCAACAGCTACGCGATCGCAAGATTATTGTCGGGGGGATGATTCCCAAACTCGACAATGCTTTCAAAGCAATTAAGTCGGGGGTTAAAGAAGTGGTTATCACTAAAGCCGATTCTATTGCCATCAACGGAAGCGGCACTTTAATCTGCGATTAAACTCCTGCGGCTCACTATCTTATCTCAAGACATCAACCATCCCGGATATTGTTTATTATTTATTCTTCACTTATTTGACATTTTTAATTGCCAAAAGTTTAATCTACTTCTGTTTTTTTTTGCATTTTTTCTTAAATTTGCAGAAAATTAGTTGATTAGAGATTTTAGCTCCTCGTTCGCTAAAAGACATGACTAAATAATAATACTACCATTTTTTTAACATATTTACAAATCTCAGGCTATGAACAAAATCGAACGTCTACTCGCTGAAAAACTTCTTAAAATTAGTGCTATCAAGTTGCAACCCGACAACCCTTTCATTTGGGCGTCTGGATGGAACTCCCCTATATATACCGACAATCGTAAGACTCTTTCATACCCCGACATTCGTTCTTTTATCAAAGTGGAACTCGTGCGTCTGATTATGGAAAACTTCCCCGAAGCAGAAGCTATTGCCGGCGTTGCTACAGGTGCTATTGCTCAAGGCGCTCTCGTTGCCGACCAGCTAATGCTTCCTTACGTCTACGTGCGCTCTACTCCCAAAGACCACGGGCTCGAAAACCTTATCGAAGGTTCGCTTCGTCCGGGACAAAAAGTTGTGGTTATTGAAGACCTCGTTTCTACCGGCAAAAGCTCTTTGAAAGCTGTTAACGCCATTCGTGCCGCGGGTAGCGAAGTGATCGGTATGGCAGCTATTTTCTCTTACGAATTCCCCGTTGCTATCGAGCAATTCAAACAAGAAAAAGTAAAACTTCTCACTCTCAGCAACTACTCTTCTATGCTCGAAGCTGCCGTAAAAACAAACTACATCCGCGAAAGCGATGTTAAAACTCTCGAATTGTGGCGTGAAGACCCCGCTAACTGGGTTCCATCAAACTCCAACGATAACTAATCTTCTAATTCTGTTTTATGTCTCGTTACGAAAGCAAAACGGTTACAGTAGAAAAGCCTATCGACGATATGTTCAATCGCTTCTCTGACCTATCTCTTTTTGAGAAACGAATTCAAGAACTACCCGACGACAAACGCGCTCAACTCGGTGATGTACACTTCTCTCCCGACGCTATTTCAATCGTCACCCCACAAGTCGGTGAACTTAAATTCCAAATCGTCGAACGCTGCTACCCCGATAAAATAGTCTTTGGAAGCCCCGGTGCCCCCATCAATCTTAACATGTCGGTCAACTTCGCCACTGTCAGCGAATCCGCTACAAACGTCACTACTGTCATCGACGTCGACATCCCGGCAATGCTTCGGCCTTTCGTCGGACCTAAACTTCAGCAAGCCGCCGACAAATTCGGTGAAATGATTTCTAATCTCAGCAACTCTTAATACTTTAACCTCAGCACCTTATCGCTGAGGTTTTTACTACAAGTTATTTCCTCAACTCTTTTTAATCATGGCAAATAAACTCTGGGAAAAAAATATATCCGTCGACAACGACGTCGAAGCCTACACCGTTGGACGCGACCGAGAAATGGACATATACCTCGCTCCATTCGACGTGCTCGGCTCGATTGCACATATCACTATGCTACAATCTATCGGTCTTATTTCCGACGACGAACTGCCTGTGTTAACCGAAGCACTTCGCGACATTTTCAACTCTATATCCTGCGGTGACTTCACTATCGAAGATGGGGTCGAAGATGTACACTCCCAAGTAGAGCTACTACTAACCCGACGACTTGGCGACATCGGCAAAAAAATCCATTCCGGACGCTCACGCAACGACCAAGTGCTCGTCGACCTAAAATTGTTTATTCGCTCTCGCATTGAAGACCTCGTTGAAGCCGTAACTCGACTTTTCAATATCCTTATCAAGCAAAGCAACAAATACAAAGACGTCATTATACCCGGATACACCCATTTGCAAGTGGCTATGCCTTCTTCTATGGGACTATGGTTTGGCGCTTATGCCGAAAGCCTCGTCGACGATCTATCCGTTCTTCGCGCCGCCTACGAAATCACCAACCGAAACCCACTCGGCTCTGCTGCCGGCTACGGCTCTTCTTTCCCACTCAACCGTTCGATGACCACCGACCTCCTTGGCTTTGAATCCATGGACTACAACGTCGTTTACGCCCAAATGGGTCGCGGTAAAACCGAACGTATTGTTGCCAATGCTATTGCTTCTATCGCCGCTACGATTAGCAAACTCGCCTTCGACGCTTGCATGTTCAATTCTCAAAACTTCGGCTTCATTAAACTCCCCGATGAATTCACTACAGGCTCTTCTATAATGCCTCACAAGAAAAACCCCGACGTGTTTGAACTGACTCGCGCGAAATGCAACAAACTGCAAGCTCTTCCCGTGGAAATCACCTTGATTACCAACAACCTCCCCTCCGGTTACTTCCGCGACTTGCAACTCGTCAAAGAATCTTTCCTCCCGGCCTTCGACTCCATAATCGCTATCCTCGACATGACCGGACGCATGCTCGACAACATTAAAGTAAACAACGACGTAGCTCGCGACCCTCGCTACAAATTCATGTACTCTGTCGAAGAAGTTAATCGACTCGCTGCCGAAGGAACCCCTTTCCGCGATGCCTACAAACAAGTTGGTCTCGCCATCGAAAATGGTGATTTCAATCCACAGTTCGACATCAATCACACCCATGAAGGATCTATTGGCAACCTTTGCAACGACCATATCCAACTTCGATTCCTCGACATCGTTAAGCAATTCGATTTCGCCACCTACCACAACGCCTTCAACTCTCTCCTCGGTCTTAACAATTAATATTGCGCCATGATGAAACGCCTCATCTCTGCACTTCTCATCGCTTGCTCTTTCATCTCTTGCGAAGACGTCGACGACGAACGAATACCTCCCTACCCCGTCTACGTGCAGTTTCAAACTGAAGCCGACTGGAACGTCTACGGCGTTACTGGAGCTTGCGATTTCAAATACTTCATCAAAGAAAATCGCACTCCGGCCAACTTCCCTTGGACCGCATTAACCGAGACCGGTTTTGGTGGAGTTCTGCTCGTTTCCGACATTCATGGCCAACCGCATGCTTTCGACCTTGCTTGCCCCGTTGAAGCACATAGAGACGTTCGCATCGTCGTCGATACCAAACTACAAAAAGCTCGTTGCCCTAAATGCCACTCCGTCTACGACATCTTCACAAACTACGGGCTACCACTCGAAGGTGAAGCCGCAACAAGAAAATACACCCTCCGACACTACAACGTAGGACCCGGATTCCAAGGACAACACCTAATAATCACAAACTAACCCCCCTCACCCCCCAATTGTGAATTGTGAATTATGGGACGAAGGCTTACCACCCTTCGACCTATCCCGGATGGTCCCTATGGACTGAGGGCTTACCAGCCCTCATGCTCCCACCGCGTCAGCCCATGGAGTGAGGGTCTCCGCGCCCTCACATCGTTTTCCCGCGTCAGCCCCCTATGGACTGAGGGCTTACCAGCCCTCACATCCTCCACAGGACTGCCTTATGGCCCTTAGTGTCCTTTTTGCTACTGTGCCCTTTTTATCTTCCCACTTACCCAACGAGAATCCACAAAAAAAGCCGCAGATAGATTCTATCCACGGCTCACGTTATTTATTCTACTAATATTAATTTGCAGGTGCTACGACACCTACTGCAGTCATTACCATTGGTGTGATATCAATTACTTCTGTTGATACATACACTGGAACCTCTGCCGGAAATACCATTACAAGATTTTGCTCTGCGCCTACTGTCTTGATCGCATTTAGCAATTTTTCCTGCACAGGTTGCATCAACTGCTGTTGCTGACGTTGTAAATCCTGCTGTGCTGTTTGCAAGAACTGCTGCGCTTTTTTATCCATTTCTTGGATTTCTTGCAAGCGACGGTCCTTGATTGATTGAGGGGTATTTGCATCATCCAAAAGAGCTTGATATTCCGAGAATTTCTTATTCATCTCCTCTTGAAGTTTTGCATACTCATCTTCATATTGCTTTGATGCTTCACCAAGTTTTTTCTGTATTTCTGCAGTTTCAGGCATTGATGCAAATATTTGCTCTGCCGATACTACTCCAAATTTTTGAGCGGCTACACTCATGGGCAATGCTACAAGCACTGCAAGAAGAATTTTCTTAATCATTGTTTATATGTATTAGTTATTAATTTCCTTAATTTTATTTGCCATAACCAAGCTTCGTAAGCACCTCATTGCTGACATCTATTCGCGGCGATGCAAAGATGATATCCGACGACGACGCTCTATCCACTATCATTTGATAACCGCGTTCCTCTGCCACCTTTTTGGTCGCATTATATATATCATCTTGAATCGGTTTTATCAACGATTGGCGTTTTTGATAGAGTTCTCCTTCCGGGCCAAAATACTTTGCCTTTAGCTCTGTTGCCTCTTTCTCTTTTGCCACAATTTCTTCTTCGCGCTTCTTTATCTGCTCATCGGTCAAGAACACCTTTTCTGAAATATAATTCTTATACATCTGATCTGCCTCCTGATAAAGAGCATCTAATTCCTTTTGCCAGCGGAGCGACAACTGGTTGAGCTGCTCATTGGCCATCTCATACGACGGAATATTTTTCAATATATATTCCATATCTACAAGCGCAAACTTCTGTGCCTGCGAGCCTATCGCTATGCCAACCACCATTAATAGCGTGATAAATATCTTTTTCATATTATTCTATTTTCCTGGCATCTACTCCTCTATCGGAGATTCGAGACCAGTATTATTATTTACTTTTAGCTTTGTTTGTTATATATGACACAAATATAAGCTTAAAGTTTTAATTTCTTTTTTTAAATTTTGTTAATCATCGGTTATCCTCTACAAAAGCCTACGTAATCCATTAGAACTCTTGACCGAGAATGAAGTGGAAGTGGCTACCACCTTTTGTTCCGAACACCTTATCAAATCCGTATGCCCAGTCAATACCCATCAATCCTACCATAGGCAAATAGATACGAACTCCGACTCCGGCTGAACGTTTCAAATCAAACGGCGAGAATTTTGACACTGACGTCCACGCATTTCCTCCCTCCACAAATGCCAATCCGTAGATTGTTGTTGTAGGCTGAAGCATGAACGGGAAATGAAGCTCCGCGCCCAAACGGGTATACGCGTAACCCTCTTGTCCCCAAGGGGTCAAGTCTCCATTATCATAGCCTCGTAAACCGATTGTTTCTGTCGCATAGGTATAGCCTCCCGACATGCCATCACCTCCCATATAGAAGGTTTCAAACGGCGATTTCAACCATTTATTATAGCTACCGAGCAATCCGAAATCTGCACGTGTCATCAACACAAGAGTATATGTCTCATGATTGGTCAATGATGTATATGTTCGTGATTTGAAACGCAACTTCCAATATTCTATCCAACGATACATCTCCTTCTTCGACTCTGTTGTATTTGCTTTCGACAACGCCTCCCAATCCTTATTTCCACTAAACAACGACGCCGGGGGGGTCAACTGCAAATTAAGTGAGAATGTTGAACCGCGACGCGTATAGAGCGGATTATCTATTGAGTTACGCTGCAACGTCAATCCAAGCACGAGTGCATTCGACGTACCATTATTCATGTAGTACAAATAATCCCAATTCTTCAAATAATACCAGTTGTACGACAACTCGGTTGTGAACGTAAAATAGTCATCTGGCCAGCTCAATCGCTTTCCAAACCCTACTGTTATCCCTGCCATCTGCAACAACTTGTTCGGGTCGTACGCATTCTGTATGGAATTCTGATAATAGTCATTATAGTAATAGTTAGAGCCCATACCATAGTTGTATCCATAGCCATAGGGATTATACCAGTTACTATTATAATAATTGGAGTTAACTCCGGTTTGGCGACTATAATATGCCGATACTGAGAGTGAATTGGGGCGCTTTCCGCCAAACCACGGGTCGAGGAACGACACTGAATATGCTTGATAATAGCGTGCATTGGTTTGCGCACTAATTGTAAACGTCTGACCCTCGCCCTGCGGAATCAATCCCTTATATGATTCCGGGTGGAATAAATTCTTTATTGAGAAGTTGGTAAATTTCAACGCCAATTTACCGATTACTCCCGTCTGACCCCATCCAAGTGAAAACTCGATTTGGTCATTCGCTTTCGATTCCAAATTGAAGATAATATCTACCGTCCCATCTACATCATTGGGCTCCGGGCGTATATCCATTGTCTCAGGGTTGAAATGACCGGTCTGAGCTATTTCGCGGGCTGAACGCATCAAGTCATTTTTACTAAACAGCTGACCCGGGCGAACTCGCAACTCTCGACGTATCACCTTCTCATACAAGCGGTCATTACCATTGATTACTACCTTATTAATTCGAGCTTGAGGTCCTTCTACCATTCGCAATTCCAAATCTATAGAATCTTCCCTGACATTCTTTTCTATCGGCACAAGCTGATAGAACAAATATCCATTGTCCATATAGTAGTTGGCCACCGCATCATCATCATCTTTCGTTCGCTTCGACAATAGCTTCTGATTGTAGACTGAGCCCGGCTCTATTCCAAGAACATTATTCAAGAAATCGGTATTATAAACCGTATTTCCCACCCACTTTATGTCATTGATATAGTACTTCTTGCCCTCTTCAAGTGTGATATAGACATCCACCTTCTTTTCATCATAGGAAACTACTGAATCGGCGAGTATCTTTGCATCGCGATATCCCAACTCATTGTATTTTTCGATTATGCGATTCAAGTCATCTTGAAAATCTTGCTCCACAAACTTCTTCTGGCGGAATAAGTTGAGCAACTTCCCATTCTCATTAGTTTTCTTCATCACTCGTTGCAACTTATTGTCGCTCAACACTTCGTTGCCATCGATGTAAATCTTATGCACCTTTACTTTGTCGCGTTTATCTGTGATGATATCTACGATTACATGATTTTCCTCCGATAAATCCGGACGCTGTGAAACTGTTACTTTTGCATTGCCAAAGCCCTTTTCAGAGAAATATTGCTCTACTATGCCGGTAACTCTATTCACTATATTGGGCGTAATCGGATTCCCCTTCATCAACTGCAATCGCTCCTGAAGGTCCTCTCGCTCACTTTTCTTCATCCCTACGTAGTTCACTTGCGAAATACGCGGCTGCGCACGGAGGCTCAACTCCAACCACACTTTATCGCCCGCTATTTTTTCTACTTTGAGCTGCGCTTGGGCAAACAATTGATGACGCCACAATCGCTTGATGGCCGACGTACAATCATTTCCCGGTATCTCTATTTTCTGACCTATGCGCAATCCGGTATATCCTATGATATTTTCATCCTCATAGTTATCCGCGCCTGTCACCTTTATTCCGGCTATCTCATATGTGCGTGGCACTCCCGAATAGCTTATTTGGGGCTCATAGATTGTATCTACCGGTTCCTGTGCCTTTACGCTTCCGGCCATTACGACCGCTACAAGTAATATTAGGAATATTTTATATCTCATGATATGTTGTGACATTTTCTTTTATTTTTGTTGCTGTAATTCTTATCAATAATGATACTACAATTGCTCGGCTGTTAGACCATATCTGCGTTGACGACCTTGAAATGATGCTACACAATCTGCAAAGTCCTGCTTCGTAAAATCGGGCCAATATTGATTGGTGATTATAATTTCTGCATACGACAATTGCCATAGCAAGAAATTGCTGATGCGGAAATCTCCACCTGTTCGTATCAACAAATCCGGATCTGGTTTCCCGGCTGTAGTCATATGGCTTGACACTATATCATCTGTAATATCTCCAACAGAAAGTGTTCCATCCGCCACCTCTTGTGCTATATTCTTTACCGCCTCTGTGATTTCCCAACGTGCTGAATAGCTCAACGCCAATATCAAGTTCAACCCCGTGCAATGTGATGTTTCAGAAAAACAACGTTGCAATCGTTCTGCGGCAAAATCGGGCAATCGTGAAATATCCCCTATCATTGTCAACCTGACATTGTTACGTATCAAATCCGGCGTTTCGCGTTCTATCGCGGTTACTATCAGGTGCATCAATAAATTGACCTCTTCCTCAGGCCTATTCCAATTCTCGGTTGAAAACGTATACAAAGTCAAATACTTGACACCTATTTCCGATGCTATCTCCGTTATACGACGCACGGTGTTGACTCCCTCTACATGCCCTGCTGAGCGTTCCATGCCATGGGACTGTGCCCAACGTCCGTTCCCATCCATGATTATTGCTACATGGGCAGGAATTCGTGATTTATCAATATGTGAGATATCTATTTGCATCTGTTGTTATTTTATTTCTTAAGTCAATCAGTCCACATAATGACATGTGACACATCGCTTACCGAATTCGTAACTTATTGATATCGACAAATTGGAATACCAATCGGTATTCTTTAGAAACGAGCTCTTAATCTGATATAAGTCGCTGAGTTCTCCGTCTACCTTATCTCCAAATACTTTAGTCATCGAGAACTCTATTCCAAGATTCCATCTCTCTTTCAACTTATATTTAACTCCTATGGCCATCGGAATGTTGGGAGCAAATGCATTCACTCCATCACACGTTGAATACGTAAAGCCTAATCCCAATGCCACGTACGGACTCCAACGTCGCAAGTGCTTATATGTCTCCCCTATGCCATAGCCGAAGAAATTAAATTCTAAACGAGCGCCAAGGTCATATGCCCTTGATGAAAATTCATACGTCTGCTCTCCGGGGAATATATTATCAAATTTTGACGAATTTCCACTTAAACCATACGTGTTGAACACTCCACGTATTGCCCAACGGGCATCTGCCAAATAACGAAATGATGCTCCGGCGGCAAAGCCCGGGTTGGAGAACATATTGCTTTCATTGACATCTCCCAAATAGCCGTCAAGTCCCAACTGCACTCCAATATCAAATTTATAGACCTCCTCTTGCGCCGAAACCTTAAATGGCATCACCGCAACTACGATAAGGAACAATATAACTGATGTCAGTTTTTTCATCGTATAAGGTCTACTACTATCAATCTCTATTATTAATTATTATGCTTTACTGCAACGGCTTAAACACCAATCGGTTGATAACTCCGCGCCAAACACTATCGTAAAGTACTCCGGACTGATCATATCCTCCGAAAAGATAGATATATGGCACATCCCATTCTGTGATTGGAGCTACTGCTCTTGATTCATACCATGTAGCTCTTGCTACCTTCCACCACCCTGGCAGTGGGGTTGATTGATATTCTTTCCATGAACCAATTGTCGTACGTGACACCGTTACCGGTTGATCCACCACTATTGCTTGAGCTTGGGTTCGCGGCAATATATACCTCGGCAATTGCAAAAATTCATCGCCCTCTTTCCAATCTATGCCGGAGTTGCGCGAAACGTAAACCTTATTATTCAATCCCGAAGCATTTTCACCTCCCATTGCAATCAACACGGGGAGCTCTGTTACTTGCCATGTCAATGTATCAACTTCGGCCACACGGTAATTAAACATCGATGCATTTCCTATCTCCTTGGGAAACTTCTCTGAAATCTTAGCCCATTGTTTACCATCATAGCCCCATACTGCGCGGGAATATTCACCCGACGCTTTTCTACCTCCAAGCATTATTGTTTGAAGTTGTGTCGACCATTTTGAGGTCAATTCTGCGACCTGACTGGTTGACTCTATCGGCATTTCTGCCGAAGCCACTACCTCACTACTCGTTGGATATGTCACCAATAAGTAGCCGGTATCGCCTTCTTTAACTCCAAGCAATTTTTCTTCATATCCTCCATAGATATGATGCCATTGCTGACCCGTTGAACTCCATTGTTTCCCATCTGTTGAACTGTACAATGTCCCGGCCGTTGATAAGATATAGAGTGCATCTTCTGTTGCTGTCAAAGTCGAAACTTCAGGAGTAAAACCAAATGTCACACCTTCTACTTCCCAATCGTCATTGTATGGATTTTCAGTATAAGCAACATTATAGTCCGTGCCATCGCTGGTCAAGCATACTACATTCCCTTGATATTTTACCGATTTTTGGAACGTTGGAACCGAAAGCTCGGTTGGCAACTCCCGCTTTGCCATTTCGTTCCAATAGAGTGAATCCGGCTCCATTTTATGAACATTCACCCTTACCATATAATCGCGTTTCGCACTCCCGTCAAACGACACCAAATGCAATTTCACGGGACCGTTTGAAAAGTCAATAGAATCGGTTGAATTGGTCAAATAGTTTATCACCGTATCCGCCTGATTCTTGCGCGGCACATTGAGTTCTACTACCGAACATGCATCTGTGGCTATCTGCACCACAAGCTTATCTACCTTAGTCCCATAGGGCAACGAATCCGCATTATATATTTGCGCCTTGGCTAAATCTATTGAAAAGAACACAGTATCAAGCGACGATAATATATTTGCATTGGCCTTTAATTTAAAGCTTTTAACCTGAGTACTGCTATACACCACTTCCGCAATCTCGTCTTCTGATTCTGAATTACACGACGACATAATCGCTGTCAATGCAAATAAGCCGGCTACTAATATCGGTAATAATTTTGACTTCATCTTATTCTTGAATACTATTTACTTATTCTAAACGCACAACTATTTATTACTCAAACTTATAACTATAAAATTCCACCAAGGGACTTGCTTTAAGCCCGATGGCATAACCGTTTTAGCGTTCAGACACTATATTTCAATATGCAAAGTTAACGTATTTTTCTATATATACGCAGTGCTATTATTGAAAATTTTGTCGTAATTATTTAATTGTCGTTAATTTATAACCAAAAAGTGGGGGATGTTCTATCCAACACCCCCCACTTATATCTTAATATCCGATTCTGATTACGCCGGATTTTCGGTTAGCACTAATAGCGAATTGTAAACCACGCTTACTATTCCTAACAAGATTATACCTCCGACTGTGATAACGAGCGCCAAGCGTTCGCTGCATTTGCTCTTGAACGTGGCAATCTCACATTCTTCATCTGAGATATACATCGCTTTCACTACCAACAAATAGTAATAGAGCGATACGATTGTATTTATCAACGCTATCAACACAAGCACATACATCGCTGTAGTTCCTATATTTAGCGCTCCCGTAAAGATGAAGAACTTGCTAAAGAAGCCGGCGAATGGAGGAATACCTGCCAATGAGAACATTGCAAGCATCATCGCGAATGCCAAGCGAGGATTGGTCTTGCTCAATCCGCGATATGAATCCATACCTACCAATCCTGTTTTATTCTCTATTGATTGAATTACGCCAAACGCTGCAAGGTTAGAGAAGATATATACAAGGATGTAGAACATCATCGCTGCCAACGACATTTCGTTTACACCTATTACCCCGAGCATAATATATCCGGCCTGCGACACTGATGAAAACGCCAAGAAGCGTTTCATGTTGCGCTGACGGATTGCAAAAAGGTTACCTACGGTAATTGTCAAGATAATCAAGCCGTAGAGCATCCACTCCCATGCTGCCGAATAGAACTGACCAAACACTTGTACCATCACCACCATAAACGCGAATGCCGTTGCGCCTTTTGATATTACTGATAGATACGACGTTACTGAAGTCGGTGCTCCTTGATATACATCAGCGGTCCACAAGTGGAACGGTACCAACGACAATTTGAATCCGATACCGGCCATAACAAATGCCATCGCTACTATCAACATTCCTGATCCCTCTACCGACGCTTCTGCTATCTTATCGAAATAAAGTGTTCCGGTCAAGCCATACACGAATGAAAGTCCGAGCATGAATATCGCCGAGGAGAACAACGCTGTCAAAATATATTTTACTGCGGCTTCATGACTTTCATATTTGTTCTTGTCGAAGGCCACCATCGCTGCCAATGGTAATGATGCTGCCTCCAAGCCGATTACGAACAATAGGAAGTGACGAGCGGATATCATCAAATACATACCGAACAATGTTATCAACATCAATTCGTAGAACTCGGCGCGACGCATTATCTGCGGCTCGCTCGCATTCCATTGCATGGATTGGATGAGTACGATTAACACACCTACGTTAAGAATATTCTTAATTGTTGCTACAACCGGGGTGGTTGAATACATTCCGCCAAACACCAATTGGGTGTCACCTACCGTGCAGAAAAATCCGTATACGGTATATAGTGCAAACAATACTACGGTGATTGTTGAAATACCCTTAACAGCTTTCTTGTCGCTACCGGCTACTGCGTAGCGTGGCGCAAACAAATCATATAAGAAGACTAATAGAAATACGACCAACAATCCTATTTCTTGCTTCATTGCCAAAAACTGGGAATAGTCCATTGTTTCTTCCTTTTCTTATTAATTTTTTATAAGACGGCTTTGAAAATCTCACCGCTGAATGTTTCACGTATCAAATCTGCAAAGAAGTTGGGGAAGCATCCGATTGCTGCCACACTGATTATCAATGTTACTGTCGACAATCGTTCCCACCATGTTGCATCGGTTAGCTCAAGATGATGTTTATCTTGAACCGGACCCAACAACAATTTCCCAACTACGCGGAGGATATACACGGCTGTGATTACAATCGAGCAACATGCCACGATAGTAAATACCAACTTGAGAGATCCTGCTCCTGCCATAAATTCGCTCATACCCTGCTGGAATGAGCCTACGAAGATTGTCATCTCGGCCACGAAGCCCGACAAGCCCGGAAGACCCAACGATGCAAAACCGGCTATCACATAGCACACTGCCAAATAGGGCATTATCTTCATCATACCACCCATCTCGCGGATATCACGTGTGTGCGTACGGCCGTAAATCATACCGATAAGCGCGAAGAACAACGCTGTCATCAAACCGTGCGACAACATCTGCATCACAGCACCGGTCATCGCTGTTTGGTTAAGCATCAACACCGCGAAGAGCACCAATCCACAGTGCGAAACTGATGAATATGCATTAATGTATTTCAAGTCGGTCTGTACGCATGCCGAGAAGGCTCCGTAAACCACCGAGATACCGGTCAATATCAAGAATATCCATGAAAGTTCTTGTGCTGCTTCTGGCATAAGATACATTGCAACGCGGAAACAGCCGTAACCTCCAAGTTTCATAAGAACACCCGCATGGAGCATTGACACTGCGGTCGGCGCTGATGCGTGACCGTCGGGACTCCATGTGTGGAACGGGAACATTGCTCCAAGTACACCAAATCCTACGAATGTTATGGGGAAAAGGAAATATTGCCATCCCTTTTCTACTCCACCATTATTTACGATTTGCGTAATATCCCAAGTATGTGCTCCGTCTACTACCGGGCCGTTATAATAGATACCTATCAAGCCGAGCATCAAGAATGCCGAACCTCCCATAAGCATCAACGTCAACTTCATTGCCGAATAGTTCTTGTTGCCTGAACCCCAAACTCCGATAAGCAAATACATGGGGATAAGTGCAACCTCGTAGAACATGAACATAGTGAACAAGTCTACAGAGATAAAGAAGCCATATACACCTGTCGACAATAGTATCAACCACAAGAAGAATGCTTTGGGCTGATTGATTGACCATGATGCAAACGAACCGGCAAATACGATGATTGATGTTAGCAATATCATTGCGATTGAAACACCGTCAACACCTACTGCGAGATGGATATTCAAACTTTCAAACCACACCCATGAATCATAGAAATGCATCGGGTGCTCATGCGTTAGAGCCGGCAATGCCAAGTATTCAACCAATAGATACACACTCATACCAATCAGCACAAGTGATCCTGCAACTGCTACCGCACGTATTTGCTTGATATTGCGGCATAGTGCCAATCCCCCCAACATCAAGATGGGGACGATTACGAAATATATCAATATATTAGAAAACATAATTTACTATATTTGAAACTGTTAGCACTCTGTGTTGATTAGAAGAATAGGAATATGATTGCCACTGTTCCTCCTCCGAGTACGAGAGCTCCAAGGAGATATACCCAAACATAGCTTTGTGCATTACCCGATTGCAACCCGCGAATTGCATACGACGCTTTGTTCGTAATTGCTGCAAAGGCATCCATTGTGCCGTCGATGATATGACGGTCAAACCATGCAATCGGCTTACATATGCTATTGAATATTATCTTGTGGGTGATAAACATGTATAGTTCATCGAAATAGAAGCGATTGTGTGCTCCTTGCCACAAGCGTGGGAACAACGAACGCATCTTCGCGGGAAGCGAATTTTCCTTGCGATACATCAAGGTTGCAATGCCAATGGCGATTATCGCTACGGCAAGACTTATCGATGCTACTGTCCAATTGATACCTGAATGCTCGGGAGCTATACCATTCCATGTCACCATTTCACTGAAAGGTACAAATCCGCAGAATATTGCTACGACAGCGAGAAGTATCAACGGCAATGTCATTGTCCAAGGCTGGTCCTTAGGCGCATGATGTCCTTTATGCACTTTGTGTTCTTTCCACCAGAAGATGAGATAGTAGAGACGGAACATATAGAACGCGGTCAATCCTGCCACCAACGACATCCATACGTATGCAACTATTGAATTTCCGAAGCAAGCGGTAAGAATTTCATCTTTCGAGAAGAAGCCCGAGAACGGTATGATACCTGCGATTGCCAAACAGCCCACAAGGAATGTGATATGCGTAATCGGCATGTGTTTGCGCAAGCCGTGCATCGCAGTATAATCGTTTGAACTTACTGCATGAATCAATGCGCCCGCTCCAAGGAAGAGCAACGCTTTAAACATTGCGTGAGTGAACAAGTGGAACATCGACGCCATGTATCCGAGGTTTTCATGCATTCCCTCGCGAGATACACCCAACGATACCATCATAAACGCAATTTGCGAAATGGTTGAGAATGCAAGCACACGCTTGATGTCGATTTGCGTACATGCCACTATCGCCGCATAAGCCGCTGTCAACGCGCCTACCACAGTCACTATATCCAAAGCCGCTCCACCGGCAAGTTCATTTACCATGAACAACGGGAATAGACGTGCCACCAAGTAAACTCCGGCAACAACCATTGTTGCTGCGTGGATAAGTGCTGATACAGGGGTCGGACCTTCCATCGCATCGGGCAACCAAATGTGCAACGGCATCATTGCCGATTTACCCATGCCTCCCATGAAGATGAGCACCAATGCCCATGTCATGATTGAACCTCCGAGGAACATCTGTCCTGCGCGACTCTCTATCACTGTCTTAACCCCCTCTGCAGAAGTAACATCTACATGATATAAGCCTTTTAAGCCTTCGCCCACTTCAGATGATGTCATACTCATGAAATCGAATGTCTCTGTGCAGTACGACAAGATAAGAATACCGATAAGGAAGCCGAGGTCAGCGAAACGAGTGACGATAAACGCTTTTTTCGATGCTGACACTGCCGACGGCTTGGTGTAGTAGAATCCGATTAGGAGATATGATGATGCCCCCACGAGCTCCCAGAAGATATACATCTGGAATATGTTGGTTGCTACAACTAATCCAAGCATTGAGAAGCTAAAGAGCGACAAGAAGGCATAGAAACGTTGGAAGCCTGTTTCATACACCCCGTGGTGATCGCGCATATAGCCGTTGCTGTAAAGATGCACCATAAACGAAATGGTTGTCACCACAACGAGCATCAATGCCGAAATCGGGTCTAACAAAAATCCTAAATTAATTGAGAGATCTCCCCATAGCGACAACCATTGCTGGTCAAAAACTATGTACTGCAAACGGTTACCCGCTGCATCTACGAAATCTCCCGAGAAGAAATAAGTGTAAGCGGTATAGTAGGCGATAACCATCGTTACTCCCATGCCTATGGTGCCGATGATGCCCGACCACTTATGGCTCAAATATTTGCCGAAAAGCCCCAGGAAGAGGAACATCAGCAATGGCAGAACCAAAATCAAAAGCGGTAATGTTGCTTCCATGAGTCTTTAAAATTTCATTTTGGTTAAATCTTTTACATCTATATCTTTCGCAATGCGATATGCATTGATAATGATTGCGATTGCTACCGCGGTTTCTGCTGCCGCTATCGCGATGGCAAACAAGGTAAAGAACATACCTTCCATCTCGCCGGGGCATAAGAAGCGGTTGAATACTACAAAGTTCATATCTACTGAGTTGAGCATCAACTCCAATGATATCAACATCGCAATCATGTTACGGCGTGTCAAAAAGCCGTAGACACCACAGCAAAACATAAACAGGCTGGGTATCAGGAACATCAGTGAGTTCAACTGAAAATTATTCAAGAGATCCAACATATCCACATTTATTTTTTACGTGCCACAACTATGCCACCGATTATACATGCAAGCAATAACACACTGATTGCCTCAAATGGAAGCAAATAGCCATTCGAGCCTGAGCTCAACAAGTCTTTTCCTATCTGCGACATTGTAGGCAACTCTGCCTCGCCCAAATCGGGCAATGTTTTGATAATTGAGCAACGGCTGATGAGCGACCATGCACACACCACAAACATTGCGATTGCTCCTATTAGGCCTAATGCCTTCTTCTTTGACTCGAGCTTACTACTGTTGTCGCCCGGATGGCTTGTCAGCAAAATCGAGAATACGAACAACACTACGATACCCCCTGCATAAACTGCTATCTGCACACCGCCCAAGAATTGATATCCGAGCATGAAATACACTGCAGCAGTTCCAAATAGGGCAAACAAAAGGAATGTTGCCGAACGTAGAATTTTGCGTGTCGTCACAGCCAGTACCGAGAATATCATAATCGACAAAGCGACTACGACATAAATCATGATACTCAATAGTGATTCCATATCTTAGTTTTATTTTTTATTTTCTTTATCTACTACAGGGGCTTCTGCCGATTTGGCAGCTTTCAAGCGAGCTGCCTTCTCAAGTGCTTCTCGCACCTTTGCTTCCTTTTCGGGATCCCCGGCACATTTTGCCAATGCGGCTTTTACTTTAGGATCATTCTCATCTATGAGCGATGCAGGTGCTGCAACCGGAGCTGCTCCCGCTGCGGCTGCCTTCTTCGCGGCTGCGGCTGCTTTGGCGGCTTCTATTTTTGCTTGCTTCTCTGCTAAGAATTTTGCCTTCTCCTCCTCGGTTGGTTCCGGTTCCGGCTTCTCTGGAAGATAATTAAGAACCTTAACGAGTTTTGAACGTGTGAACACTGCCTGCTCGAAGTCATTTGAAAATTCCAACGCATCTGTCGGGCAAGAAGTGACACAAAGCTGACAGAATGTACAGCTACCCAAGTCATAGATATATTTATCAAGTTTCTTTTTCTTGGTGCCATCCCACTTCTCCACCATCTTGGTGTGAAGTGTGATTGTTCCATTGGGGCAATTGCGTTCACAAGTGCCACATGCTATACATTTGTGATTACCCTCGTCATCATATTTCAACACCAAGCATGCTCTAAAGCGCTCTGGAACGTGACGTGTTTCACGATCTTCGGGATATCTTTCTGTTATCTTAGGCGTTACGAACTCTTTTCCCGTAACCTGCATTCCTTTGAGGAGACTCAAGAATCCGGAGCCTAAGCCTGAAAAATAATCTTTTACACTACCCATAAGTTTCTATCTTACGTTTTAGTTATATTGTTTATGTTACTTTTTTCTTACGATTGCTTAACTTGACCTCCCACTATATCGAGAAGCTCGGTTGTAATACTCTGCTGACGCAACTTATTGTATTCCAAACGCAATTGGTCTAGCAACTTCTTCGCATTATCATTTGCACTTTGCATTGCCATGACTCGTGCCGCTTGCTCTGAGGCCTGATTCTCACAGAACACCTCCTGCATAACCGACAAAATGAATAATGGAAGCACTTTATTGAATATTACATTTGCATCCGGTTCAAAAAGATACGGTCGAGAGCTGTTCGATTCTTCGCTGGACCCAAGGGCTTCTGTTGTTGCCGGGATTAATCTATCCACTCGAGGTCGCTGACGTGAGACGCTTTGAAAGTTCATATAAAGCAATTCTATCCGGTCTGTTTCCTCTGACAAATATCTCTCGACAAGAGTCTTCGTAAAGTCTTTAACTACATTGTCGCCACTCTTGGCTACAACTCCATCTATCTCGGTCACCGATACTTGTGGCAACGACAACTTGCGCGTAGCCTTTGCCATTTTTGCACCTACCGGGATTATTGTGATTTCTGCTTTTGTGCCCAATTCTTCTCGAAGTCTGCCCAACAATGCCACCAACTGCTTGTAGATATTTACATTGTACGCTCCACAAAGTCCATCATCGGAGCCCCACACTACTACTGTGACATTTTTAACCTCGCGCTCCTCAACCAATGGCGACGAAAATGTAGCATCGGCCGACAATAAGTTGCCGATGATTGTCTCGACCTGACTGCGAAACGGCACTAACTGCTTTAGCTTCTGCTCCGCCTTATGCATCTTGGCCGACGACGTCATGCGCATCACTCCGGTGATCTTTTCCGATGATGCTACCGACCCTATTCGTCCTTTTAATTCTCGTAATGTTGCCATGGTTAATTATAGCAATGTTTGTGATTAGTTATATCGGGCTGCAACTTCTTTTGCTACAGCTTTAAGTTTCTCGGTAACTTCTTCTGTTAGTTTACCCTCTGATATCGGAGTCAACACATCTTCTTGATGATTGGCATGCAACAATTGCAACAATGATTTCTCAAATTCTGCAACCTTCTCTACCGGAACATTTCCGAGCAAACCATTTACTCCACAGAATATTACGGCCACCTGATCCTCTACCGCCCATGGTTGATACTGTGGTTGGATTAGGAGTCGTTCGTTCTTTCGTCCGCGGTCGATGACACGAGCTGTTACAGGGTCTATGTCACCGCCAAATTTTGTAAACGCCTCAAGCTCGCGGAACTGTGCTTGGTCGATTTTTAAGGTACCTGCCACTTTCTTCATCGACTTAATCTGGGCATTACCACCCACACGCGATACTGATATACCGACATTAATTGCCGGACGAATACCACGGTTGAATAGTGCTGTTTCCAAATAAATCTGACCGTCGGTGATTGAAATCACGTTGGTAGGTATATATGCCGATACGTCGCCGGCTTGTGTCTCAATGATTGGAAGTGCGGTTAGAGAGCCTCCCCCTTTCACAATAGGCTTTAGCACTTCTGGAAGGTCGTTCATCATTGATGCAACCTTCTGATTATCTATAATTTTTGCCGCGCGCTCCAATAAGCGTGAGTGCAAATAGAAGATATCACCGGGATACGCTTCACGTCCTGAGGGACGCTTAAGTATTAGTGATACCTCACGATATGCTACCGCTTGCTTTGATAGGTCATCATATACGATAAGTGCATCGCGTCCTGTATCTCGAATATACTCCCCGATTGCCACTCCCGCGAAAGGTGAATAATAACGCATTGCGGCTGAATCTGATGCTGATGCTGATACTACTACGGTGTAGTCCAATGCGCCATGTTGGCGTAAGGTTTCTACTGTTGCTGCTATCGATGATGCTTTTTGTCCGATTGCTACATAGATACAATACACCGGCTTGCCTGCCTCGAAATTCTTGCGTTGATTGATTATTGTATCTATAGCAATTGCTGTCTTACCAATCTGACGGTCTCCAATGATAAGTTCTCGCTGACCGCGACCGATAGGCACCATTGCATCGACAGCTTTTATACCGGTCTGCAACGGCTGATTAACCGGCTGACGGAAGATTACGCCCGGAGCTTTTCGTTCCAATGGCATCAATAAGCGCTCTCCCTCGATTGGTCCGCGACCATCTACTGGTTCGCCCAACACATTGATAACTCGACCGAACACTCCTTCACCTACCGGAATCGACGCTATCTCTCCCGTACGGCGCACTGTCATATTCTCGGTTACTTTGTTAACATCGTTGAGCAAAACGACTCCGACATTGCTCTCTTCAAGGTTGAGTGCTACGCCTTTTACGCCATTTTCAAACTCTACGAGCTCGTTGGCACACACATTGTCAAGGCCATATACGTGAGCTACGCCATCACCTACCTCAAGCACTGTGCCTACCTCTTCAAAAGCTACTTTGGAGTTAACACTCTCGAGCTGTTGTTTTAATACTTCCGAAATCTCGCTGGGGTTAATCATTATTGTTTACTTGCTTAAAAGTTTCAAACGCAATTGTTTCAATTCATTTTTGATGGAAGCGTCAAGACGCTCTGAGTCAATCTTTACCACGAAGCCGCCTATCAATTCCTCGTCGACCGACACCTCATACTCTACCGAAGCATCTCCCACATGGCTATTGATTATCGCTTTTAGTCGTGTCATCTCCTTCTCCGCCAACTCCGACGCTGAAGTGATTTCCACTTTATAGATATTATTTGCCTTGCGGTACAATTCAAGATATGACAATGCCATACTTTGCATCATGTCAATACGATTATTGACAATAAGCAATTTCACAAAGTCGGCAAATGCCGCATCCTTGGCTGTTGCTCCCGATGCTGTCATCAACAACTTGGTTTTGTCCGCTGATGCTACAAACGGATTTGTAACAGCTTTGCCCAAAGCCGGCTCTGCTGCAAAACTACTGCTTATTGATTGCATCAGTGCATAGACACGTTTCGCTACCCCTTTTTCTTGGGCATACTTATACAGTGCCTTGGCATATCGTCGTGGAATAAGACCGTCGTTCATATCGCTTTATCAGTTTTTCTTCTCAAGTTCGTCGAGCAAACTGTCGACAAGCTGTGTCTGCGCCTTGGTATCGCTCATCTGTTTGCGCACCACCTTCTGTGCGATGGTTAGGGCAAATGCGCTCACCTCGTCGCGAATATTCTGCTCAGCCTCTTTTCTTGCTTGGTCAATTTGCAACTTTGCTTGGTCAAGTTCCTTTGATGCGGCCTGACGTGCTTCATTGCGTGCATCTTCAATAATTTGCGTTTTCACGCGGTCTGCTTCACGAAGTATGTCGGCTTGTTGTCGACGTGCTTCTTGCATCAACTCTTCCGCCTTCGCCTGCGCATTATCGAGATCTTGCTTTGCCTGCTGAGCATATTCCACACCCTTGTCGATTAACTCGGCTCGTTGGTCCATCATTTTGGTTATTGCCGGCCATGCATATT
Source organism: uncultured Barnesiella sp. (assembly GCA_964462445.1). Taxonomy (GTDB): domain Bacteria; phylum Bacteroidota; class Bacteroidia; order Bacteroidales; family Muribaculaceae; genus JAGBWK01. The sequence continues at coordinate 60,977 of CAYWXG010000006.1, forward strand.
TACATAGTATAAAAAAGAGCACGGCAAAGCTCAGAAACATCCAAAATATCAGACCGAAGTCAGGGGTGAATAGTTCCATTGTTTTTATTTAATAATTCTTGATTAACGATTAAATCGTGACTTTAACTGCTGTCTGCTTATTAAAGGAACAACGCGAGGATACAAACAATCACGGCAAAGAGTGCTACACCTTCTACAAGAGCCGCAATAACAATCATATTGCTTCGGATATCACCTGCTGCCTCGGGCTGGCGAGCAATGGCTTCCATTGCTGAAGAACCGATTTTTCCGATACCGATACCTGCTGCGATTGCTGCTATACCTGCGCCTAATGCTGCGCCTAATCCCTGAAGGGCGTCTACTAATGAAATCATTGAGAACATAATGTTTATTATTAAATTATTAGTTTTGTTTATTTCTATAATTGGGATATTTATTTGCTTGCCGCTTCCGAATGTTCATGATGCGGATTTTCTTGGGCTAATGATATGAATATCGTTGATAGCATCGTAAACACATATGCCTGTATGAAACTTACCAACACATCTATCAACAACATGAATATTGAAAACAGCGATGATACTACTGCCGTACCGGATGCCACTCCCATTCCCATTTTTGCAAAGATAAATATCAACAACGTCAACACGATTACTATCATGTGACCTCCCATCATATTCGCAAACAAACGAACTGTCAACGCTGCCGGTTTGGTAAACATTCCAAACACCTCTATGATTGGCATGATTGGAAGTGGAAATTTCAGCCATAGGGGTACATCGGGCCAAAATACCTCTTTCCAATAATGCTTCGTTCCGAAAAGATTCGTAGCCAAGAATGTGCATATTGCAAGCACAAGGGTAACTGCGATATTTCCTGTCAAGTTTGCGCCTCCGGGGAATATTACCATAAGTCCCATCAGGTTCATCACAAAGATGAAATAGAACACCGTCAATAAATAGGGCGCAAATTTCTTCGCCTTATCTTTCAACGTTGACTTGATGACTCCATCGTAGACAAACCATGTCAATGCTTCTATAGCGCCAAGCCATCGACGAGGGGCTTTATAGCCTTTGCGCTTATAATAACGTTTTAGCGGGAACAATAATAGGCACACTACTATAACGGTTATTATCAACGCACACACATTTTTGGTTATCGATATATCAAACGGGCGAACTTCTTCCCCATCTACAATTTCCACAACCTTCCCTTTATTATCGCCTTCTGTAGCGATACGGAATGTCTTGCCATTGTCGACATATTCATGACCATGCGCTACTCGCTCCGACGAGAATATGTGCAACCCATCGCTACCAAATACTATGATAGGTAGAGGTATCGACTTATGGTGATTGAATGGCACCTCCCAACCGTAGCGGTCCCCCAAGTGATCAAATATAATCTCCTTGGGATCTATATCGCCACTCTCGTGTGCATCATCATGCTTCGACGATGCCGATGCAGGGAAGCTCATCGACACCATGGCCGATATAAGCATTATTGCTATGAGGGTGATTCGTTTCATTGGAGTTAATATACGCAAACCGACACCAAATTGTTATCCACGTCAGCTATACCGCCATCTATATGGGTAGTCGACATTTCAGAATCGTGACGAAAGATTATATCACCTGCCACTAAAGTTGATATCAACGATGCGTGATTATTTAGCACCGTGAATCGACCCTTTTCGCCAGGCAATGTCACCATTTCCACGTCTCCTTCGAAGAGTACTTCGGTAGCTGAGATGATTTTGAGTGTCATATCGCTGTTATTGATATTATATTATTTTATAACCTTATTCTACTTCGGCAAGTAGTTTCTTACCCTTCGCTATCGCTTCATCAATTGTTCCGACATTGAGGAATGCTTGTTCCGGATATTGATCCATTTCGCCGGAAAGTATCATCTTGAAGCCTCGAATTGTTTCACTTAATGGAACAAGCACACCGGGTAAGCCGGTAAACTGCTCTGCTACGTGGAAAGGCTGTGAAAGGAAGCGCTGAGCTCGACGTGCGCGTGCTACAACGAGTTTATCCTCATCTGAAAGTTCATCAACACCAAGAATTGCTATAATATCTTGAAGCTCATTATATTTCTGCAACAACTGCTTAACGGCTTGAGCTGTGTTGTAATGATCTTCTCCAATTACATTCGGGTCAAGAATTCGTGAAGTTGACTCCAACGGGTCTACGGCCGGATAGATACCGAGCTCGGCAATCTTTCGCGATAACACTGTTGTTGCATCAAGGAATGAGAATGTTGTCGCGGGAGCGGGGTCAGTCAAGTCATCGGCTGGCACATAGATTGCCTGTACCGAAGTAATTGAACCATTCTTTGTTGATGTAATACGTTCCTGCAACGCTCCCATTTCAGAAGCAAGTGTAGGCTGATATCCCACCGCTGAAGGCATTCGTCCCAATAGTGCCGACACCTCCGAACCTGCTTGCGTGAAACGGAATATATTGTCGATGAAGAGTAGAATTTCCTTTCCACCTCCATCTTGATCGCGGAATTGTTCTGCCACGGTCAATCCGGAAAGTGCCACACGTAGACGTGCACCCGGCGGTTCATTCATCTGACCAAACACCAATGTAGCTTGCGAATTGGCAACTTCGTTCATGTCTACGTCATCGAGATTCCACTCGCCACGCTCCATGCCTTCTTTAAATTTGTCGCCATATTTCATTACACCGCTCTCTATCATCTCGCGGAGCAAGTCGTTACCTTCACGGGTACGCTCTCCTACGCCGGTAAACACTGAGAATCCGTTGTGACCCTTTGCAATGTTATTGATAAGCTCCATAATAAGCACGGTCTTACCTACACCCGCACCACCGAACAAACCGATTTTACCTCCCTTGCTATACGGTTCGAGCAAGTCTATCACCTTGATTCCGGTATATAGAATCTCTGTACCGATGGTAAGGTCCTCAAATTTAGGAGCCGGTTGATGAATTGGACGGAGCTTCTCGCGGTCGAGTTCTGGAAGGTGGTCAATAGCTTCCCCGATTACATTGAGCAAGCGACCCTTAACCTGCCCTCCGGTAGGTACTGCGATGGGGCGTTCAAGGTTTTCTACACGCATGCCACGTTGCAATCCGTCGGTACTTTCCATTGCAACACAGCGCACGGTGTCTTCTCCTATGTGCTGCTCTACTTCGAGGATAAGCATTGAGCCGTCAGCACGGTCGATTTTCAATGCAGTGTAAATAGGAGGTAGCGCATTTTTGTCGCCTTCAAAACTGACGTCAACTACCGGACCGATTACTTGGGCTATTTTTCCGTATGTTTCGCTCATAACCGCTGATTATTTTGCTGTTTTCTGTATTTCTATGAGGTTGTTTATTATTCTATCACGGGGCATACCGGACCATGAAGACCGTATACGATTACCAATACCATCAACACCAAGTTGAACAAGTTGATGGGGAGGAGATATTTCCACTCAAGCGCCAATAGTTGGTCGATACGCAAGCGAGGGAATGTCCATTTGAACCATATGATTACAAACGAAAGCACTACCGCTTTTCCGATAAACCAAATGGGGGTCGGGATGCAGTTCATCACATCGTTGAAACCTTCCCATCCGGGGATATGCAATGGCATCCAGCCTCCGAAGAAGAGCAATGTTGCTACACCTGCCACGATGAAGAGATTGAGGTACTCTGCCAAGTAGAAGAATCCGAAGTGAATACCTGAATATTCTGTGTGATAACCTGCGGTCAACTCTGATTCTGCTTCTGGAAGGTCAAACGGACCGCGGTTGGTTTCTGCCGTACCGGCTATCATGTAGATGATGAAGGCAATAATTGCAGGGATGTGGCCGGAGAAGATGAACCAACAATCTCTTTGCGCCTCGATAATGCCGTTCACCGACATTGTGCCGGCATAGGCTACCATCGTGATTACCGACAAGCCGATTGACAACTCGTAGCTCACCATCTGAGCGCCTGAACGCAACGCTCCGATTAGTGTAAATTTATTATTGGAGGACCATCCTGCGAGCAATATACCCAAAACACCTATCGACGATACCGCTATCAAGAAGAAGATACCGATATTGAAATCAATGATTTGCAACCCTTTTCCCCATGGCAACACTGCAAAAGCAAGCATTGATGCCGCAATAACCAAATAGGGGGCCAACGCAAATAGGAGTTTGTCGGTGTGCTTGAGGCTGATAAGCTCCTTTATAAGGATTTTGAACATATCGGCGAAGCTCTGCAACAATCCGAAGGGACCTACTCGGTTCGGACCGAGACGACATTGGAATGCCGCACACACTTTACGTTCGAAATAGATGTAGAATAGTGCCAAAAGTGCATAAGCCAACAATAGGCCTAAACCGATAAGGACACACTCTGTAACCACTACCAACCAATCTGCCATAAACGACGATAGTAGGTCGTGAATCCATCCTGTTACATTTGAAAAGTCAAACATGAAGATTTTATCTTTATTGGATATTTACTATTTTTCAGTTGTTTCTCTTTGTTTATCGGTCCATATCGGGAACGATGTAGTCCAACGAACCGCCGATTGTGATAAGGTCGGCAATCTTATTACCTGAAGTAATATGGTCGACCACTGCCGCCAAAGGCAAGCATGGAGGCGCTATCTTCAAGCGATAAGGCTTGGTTGAGCCATCACTTTCAAGATATACGGCAAACACTCCGCGACAGCCTTCCACCATCTGGAACCACTTTCCTACAGGCAATTTTAGCACCTTGGGCACTTTTGCACATATATCACCTGCGGGGATATTGTCGATAAGTTGCTCGATGATGCGAGCCGACTCTTCGATTTCTTTCATGCGGCATTTGAAACGCGCCATTGAGTCTCCCTCTTCCATAACAACCTGCTCAAAATCAAGCTCTGAGTAGATGCTATATGGATGTGTCTTTCGCACGTCGCATGCCCAACCCGATGCACGACCAGAAGGACCGGTAACGCTATAGTCCATTGCATCAGCTTTGCTAAGCATACCAACACCTTCCATACGATTCTTGGTGATGACGTTGCCGGTGAATATCTTATTATATTCTTTAATGTTTTTGGGAATCACTGCCAACAATGCTTTGACATCGGCAACGAAATTCTCATCAAGGTCGGCCATCACTCCTCCGATTACATCATAGTTGAAAGTCATGCGGGCTCCGCAAGTCTTATCCATGATATCGAGGATTTGTTCACGCACGCGAAGCGCGTAGAAGAGCATTGTTGTTGCTCCGAGGTCCATACAGAATGTTCCGATAAAGAGACAGTGGGACGCGATACGCGAAAGCTCATCCATAATGACACGGATTACTTGTGCGCGACGCGGCACTTCTATGCCGGCTGCCTTTTCTATACATAGGCAAAGCCCGTGGTGATAGTTGTGCGCTGCGAAATAGTCAAGACGGTCCATGAAGTGGAGCGTCTGAGGATATGTCAAATCTTCGCATAACTTTTCAACACCGCGGTGGATATATCCCATGTAAACGTCGATTTTCTTGATAGTTTCGCCATCTACTGCTGTACGGAAACGCAACACTCCGTGAGTCGCGGGGTGCTGCGGACCTATATTGACTACAAAGTCATCTTTTTCGAAAATCAAGCGATGCTTTTTCTCGATTTTGCCTTCGGCATTTTCGAGATACATATCTGTGCCGTCGCTCTGACGTTCATTTTCAATCGAAACGGGGTTGAGTTCGGGATTTGTATCATAATCTTTACGCAAAGGATAGCCCACCCAGTCGATATTGAGGAACAAACGGCGCATATCCTTATTGCCTATAAATACTATTCCGAAGAAGTCGTAAACTTCACGCTCGAAGATTTCTGCAATTGTCCACACTTCCGAAACTGAATGAAGCATGGGGTTTTCGCGGTCGGTTGTTGATACCTTGATTGCCAACGTGTTGGCATGTTTTGATGATGCAAGGTAATAAATACAACCTAAAGAATCTTTCCAATCCATGCCGACGATAGTCACAAGGAAGTCAAACGCCATGTCGGCGTCGTCGCGAAGCGTGCGAGCGAGACTTTGCAACTGCGCATCGGGAATGGTAATCTGCAACGTGTCGGCCTGCTCAAATGTAGCGGCAGGGAACAACTTTGAGATTTTTTCCTGTATAGTGGCCATATTGTTGGTTGTTTCTGTTACAATAATGATGGTTTAAAATTGGTTGCCATTCTCCTATTAATCCATAGGGTGGTCTTCAAAAAATTTCTGATTGCGCTCTTGGCGGTTTACTCCTCCGAAGAATTTTTCAACCTTAATTTTGCGCGACAACTGCATGATACCATAAATCATCGCTTCGGGACGTGGAGGACAGCCGGGAACAAATACGTCAACCGGCACAATGTCGCCGATACCCTTTGCTACATGATATGATTTACGGAATGGACCACCTGAAATAGCACAACCACCGCAGGCAATCACATATTTGGGTTCTGCAAGCTGGTCGTATAGACGGCGGAATACAGGCACCATACGATTCACTATCGTTCCTGCCACCATCATAAAATCGGCTTGACGGGGTGAAGCACGTGCTACTTCCCAGCCAAAACGAGCCATATCAAATCGAGCCGCACCGAGCGACACGAATTCTATACCGCAACAACTGGTAGCGAAAGTAAGTGGCCAGATCGAGTTAGACCGCCCCCAGTTGATAAGTTTGTCAAACGTACCAACTATTACGTTGGTCCCGTTTTCCTGAAGCTCCTGCACGAGCTTCTCGATATATTCATTATCTTTCCACGCCTCGTAGGGCATGCTCTTGGTCGTTACTTCCATGTCAATGCTCCTTTCCGCCAAGCGTATGCGAGGCCCAATATGAGAAAACCTAAGAAGACAGCGATACTAATCAATCCTGCCGAACCAAGGTCGCGAACTTGCACTGCCCATGGGAACAAGAAGATTGTTTCGACGTCGAACATTAAAAACAGAATAGCATAAAGGTAGTAGCCTACTGAAAAACGTGTCATTGAATTGCCGCGCGTTGGTATACCGCACTCATAAGCTTCCCCTTTTTGAGGATTAAATGAGCGAGGGCTTATCAACTTGGCAATAATCATCGCAAGCGCTACCAATGCGATACCGGTCAGCAACGCCGTTAAGGCGAGTATGCTGCTGTTTATAGCTCCGAATATTGCTAATGATACCATATATATGAATTGATAATTTTTTTGCTGATTTATAAATTCTGCAACAAACTCCCGACAATTGCCCCATTCAAAAAAAATTGCGCGCAATGCAGCTAAATGCATCGCTATCAATTATTTGACGCTAGAATTAAGGCTAATTCAGGTCGTTTGCCCCTTTTTTCCAACTGCAAAGTTAAAAAAATTTTATTTAAAATAAAATATGCCAAGGGTTTTATCTGCAATTTTTACACTTCCCAAATATCCCTTTCAACATCTATATTCTCTTATATATCTATCTCCTCTCCAATGCTTCGGCATTTCATTGGTATTTGATAGAATTTATATTGTTATATGGCTCGTAATATTCTCCATGAAACATCTCTGTTACCCATTTCTGAGGTTGTGGGGTGATAAGGAACTTCTCGTTATAAATATTTATGGCAATTTTTAAAGTAATTGCATCAATTAAATCCCAATATCTATAAAATGGTTCCTTAAAAGGAATTGCATTGTCATCAGAGCACCATCTGATAAGCATATATTCTTCATAAGGTATTGTTTCATGTATAATTCTGTTGTTTAATACCATATTTATAGCCAAATATGGCATTGAACTATATTTACGGTATTTAAATCTCGGAACGTCATCATTCAAAATAGTATTATTAGAGGAGTATAGTTCAAGCAGTAAGTTCTTTATGTATTCGGAGACGTCTTTGTTTAGGCGGAATTGTAGATTTCTCTCACAATATTCAGTGCGAATTACGCATGTTGTGTCACAAAGAATCAACTGATATTTTGTAACATAAGCCTCTATAGAAAATTCTTCAATAAAACAAATCATATTATTGTCATTTGAACGAAGCGTACTACTTTTAATGTAATCTCCGTCCTCCGACATCTCATATTGTAATCTTTTGTGGTTCGATGTTTTAAAAAAATAAATACAAAGATTATCAAAATGAAAGTTATAATTGTTGCAAATATAATTTTTAATTTATTTTTCATTGTTTGATATTTTTATAAGTAAGATACTATGTTAAAATTGATATTATATTTTGCAAAAATTCCCTTATACAATTTGGTAAATATGGTGTTAATCCGATAATTTATTAATAAATTTTGTCAAACCATTTAATATGGAATAAAAGACATATGGAATTATTTCATTATTGAAATAATAGTGCCTTCTGTTAACTACAAAATTTTTATAATTGTCAGTAGTTAAATCCCATAATTCTTTAAGATGCATTACATTTTTGTATGCTAAATGATGATTATAATATCTGCTACTATAATGCATTATTCCATGAGAATACCATTCGTGGACTAATACTGTAGATGCAATATTTTCAACTGTTGCTTCATATTTATTTATAAAATTTATAGAGCCATATATTTTAGGCGGATAAATTAAGTCCCCGGATTTAGACTCAAACTCTGTCCCCCAATATTTATGCTTTCCCCAATCCCCCTTAAATTGTATTCCTCCATTCTCAATTCTATTCATACTGAAAACTTCACCAAATATACTCTTGCCCTCGAAGTTAGCTATGACATTGTTCCATATGGCAGTATTTGCACTTTCTGACAACGTGCTTGCGACATCGTCATATATGCGTATGCATAACCCAAGTTCACTTAACTGACTTTCCCTATATTTCGAAAAATCGACTTTTTTTAAATCATAGCAAATATAAATCTGCCCGGTAAAACCTTCAGTGGTTTTACCGAGATATTCGCCATAATAGTTATATATAACAGCTAATCCCGTTGGGTCGGTGGCGTTGATGGGGTTGCCGGCGCAATAGAGGTAGGAGGAATGGTGGGGGTATTTGCCATTCAGCGGGTCGGGGTGAATGAAGCGACCGGTCGTCGGGTCATACTGACGCGCTGCAAAGTCGTAGTAGTTCAGCCCCTCTTGCA
>CAYWXG010000007.1:0-66772 GCA_964462445.1 uncultured Barnesiella sp.
TCGTTTTTTCGCAAACTTGAACTAATTTTGCATTTGCTGTTGGACTCTACAGTGTCCAATATACTTTCGCTCGCGGTGAAAAATAATCAAACAAGCTTGATATTTTTCGCTCGCTTATTCGTATATTTGTAATTTGATTGATAGTAAGAGTTATGATTGAGGTGTTATCGCAAAATGTAGAAATGCCGGTGCTCGACTGGGAGAAGGTGGAGCAATGGATTGTTGAGGTGGCGCAGCGACTTGAACGTCGTGTGGGTGCTCTGACGTATATTTTTTGTGATGATGAAAGAATTTTGGAGGTGAACCGACAGTTTCTCAATCATGATTATTACACCGATATTATTACTTTTGATAACACAACGGGTAGGCTAATTCGTGGTGATATGTTTATATCGCTCGATACTGTTGCTACCAACGCGGAGTCGGTGGAAGCGACTTACGATGAGGAGCTGATGCGTGTGATTATTCACGGCGTACTCCACCTTTGCGGAATCAATGACAAAGGTCCCGGAGAACGCGAAATTATGGAAGCGCATGAGAATGAGGCACTTATGTTGTGGCGCGAGGCTTATGTTTCGTAGTAGGATATTTAAATGAGAATCTTGAAAAGCAAAAGATTAGGAATTGACCGATGAAATATGAATTTGATGTCATAGTAGTAGGAGCTGGACATGCCGGATGTGAGGCAGCCCATGCTTCAGCTCAACTTGGTGCCGACACTCTATTGGTGACTATCGATATGAATAAGATAGCGCAAATGAGTTGTAATCCTGCTGTGGGTGGAATAGCTAAGGGTCAGATAGTCAGAGAGATAGATGCTCTTGGTGGAATGATGGGAATCGTCACGGACCGTTCGGCAATCCAGTTTAGGATGCTTAATAGATCGAAGGGGCCGGCGATGTGGAGTCCACGTTCGCAGTGCGACCGCATGAAATTTTCGGCAGAATGGCGTAGAATTCTTGAAAACACGGAAAATCTGTCGATGTGGCAAGATGACGTTGTCGATGTTGTAGTAGATAATGGGAGAATAGCGGGTGTTGTTACGGCTATGGGTGTAGAGTTCAAGGCAAAGAGTATTGTCTTGACCAATGGCACCTTTCTTAACGGTTTGATGCATATCGGACGCACACAGATAAAAGGAGGCCGCGTTGCAGAACCGGCTTCAACGGGGTTAACTGAGTCGTTGAGCAAATTTGGTTTTGTGACAGATAGAATGAAAACCGGTACGCCGGTGAGAATAGATGGGCGTTCTGTTGACTTTAGTTTGACAACGCCGCAAGATGGAGATGATGCCTTGGTGGAAGAAGGAGATTTCCATAAATTTTCCTATATGCCACAGGTGCATCGCACGCTTGAGCAGCGTCCATGTTTTACTGTCTACACATCGGAGGCGACACATGAGGTGTTGCGTCGCGGGCTTGTAGATTCGCCACTTTATAATGGGCAGATACAAAGTATCGGGCCGCGTTATTGTCCGTCGATAGAGACAAAAATTGTCACTTTTGCGGATAAGACCGAGCATCAGCTTTTTTTGGAGCCGGAGGGTGAAGACACACAAGAATATTATCTCAACGGGTTCTCGTCATCGCTACCTATTGATATTCAAATCGAGGCGTTGCATACTATACCGGCATTCCGCAACGTGCATATTTATCGCCCCGGTTATGCTATAGAATATGACTTTTTTGACCCGACGCAATTGCGTCACACTTTGGAAACAAAACTTGTGGAAGGGCTATATTTCGCCGGTCAGATTAATGGCACGACAGGTTATGAGGAAGCGGCAGGGCAAGGCCTTGTAGCCGGAGTCAATGCCGCGCTTTCGGCTATGGGTAAGCCGTCGTTTACCCTCGGACGCGACCAGGCATATATCGGAGTGCTCATTGATGATTTGGTTATGAAAGGAGTTGATGAGCCGTATCGAATGTTCACCTCTCGAGCTGAATATCGAATCTTGTTAAGGCAAGATGATGCTGATGCGCGTTTGACTCCGATAGGGCGCGAAATAGGGCTTGTTGATGATACGAGATATGAAGCGTATTGTGACAAGATGAAGCGTCGCGATGCGTTGATAGAATTTATTGATAACTTCTCGGTGAAGCCCGCGCTTATCAATGGCTATCTCGTGGAGATAGGTGAAACCCCGATGCAACAAGGGTGTAAATTGACGCAATTGTTGTTGCGTCCCGCTCTTGATTTGCGAACGTTGGCAGTAGGAATAAAACCGTTGGCCGACTTTATTTTGCAGCTTGGAGATGACAGAATTGACGAGATAATCGAGGCGGTAGAGATAATGATAAAATATAAGGGGTATTTGGAACGCGAGCGCTTATTGGCAGATAAAGCGCGGCGATTGGAGGGCCTTGTGTTGGGTGATAAATTTGATTATACGACTATGACATCGTTGTCGACAGAGGCACGACAGAAGCTCGACAAATTGCGTCCGCATACATTGGGTCAAGCATCCCGAATACCAGGAGTTTCCCCTTCCGATATAAATATATTACTCTTGCTTTTAGGGAGGTAAAATTAATTTGTTTCACGTGGAACAAAATAAGGAGAAAACGAAATAAAACAACAATATAAACTTTAAAGATCATGGAATACATCAAACGACACATTCGCGACGTGCAGGATTTTCCTCAGAAAGGTGTGCTATTTAAGGACCTTACAACAGCGTTTAAAGATCCGCGTGCGCTCCACATTATAGGTTGGGATTTGGCGCAGCTTTATCGAGATAAGGGTGTGACAAAAGTTGTGGGTATTGAGTCGCGTGGTTTTATTGGCGGTTCGATATTGGCATTTGAAATCGGAGCGGGATTTGTTCCGGTGCGCAAGCCGGGAAAATTGCCGGCAGATACTCTACAAGCAACCTACGATAAAGAGTATGGCAAAGATACAATCGAGATACATCGTGATGCTATTACCCCCGATGATGTAGTAGTGATACATGATGATGTTCTTGCAACCGGAGGTACTATGCGTGCAGCCTACGATTTGGTGAAAAGTATGAATCCCAAGAAGGTTTACGTAAACTTTATCATCGAACTAACATCTCTCGGTGGACGAGAAAAACTACCTGCCGATGCAGAAGTGACATCTTTGATTAAATATTAATAAAATAGGGTGGAGTAGTGTACCTCCCACAAAGTAATGCCGGGACGCGAATTTTCGCGTCCCTATTTTAAAAAGAAATGGCTGAATTCGACAAACGCGATGCATTAAAAGAGAAGATAGCGATTCTTCCGTCGACCCCCGGAGTCTACACTTATTATGATGTCGAGGGTAGGATTATTTATGTAGGTAAAGCCAAAAATTTGAAGCGTCGCGTATCGTCGTATTTCAATCGCACGCATGAATCAACGCGCACAAATCTTCTTGTGAGGGCCATTGCGGATATGTCGTACGTGGTGGTCCCGACCGAACAAGATGCACTCAATCTTGAAAACTCCATGATAAAGGAGTATAAGCCGCGCTACAATGTGTTGCTAAAAGATGACAAATCGTATCCGTGGATATGTGTCACAAAGGAGCATTATCCGCGAGTGTTTCTTACGCATCATCGAGTGAAAGATGGTTCGAAATATTACGGACCTTATACCAATACAGCCTCGGCGCGAGCTGTGCTATCATTGATATTTCAGCTTTATCCTATTCGCTCGTGTCGCCATCAAATCACACCGGAATATATCGACAAGGGGAAAGGAAGATTGTGTTTGGAATATCATTTGAAGAAGTGTAAGGGCTGTTGCAAGGGGATGGTGTCGCAACAAGAATATGCGAGTTGTATTGAAAATGTGAAGCAGATACTCAATGGGGAAACGCGCGAGTTGATGGAATATCTGCGAAACGAGATGACTTTGTGTGCTGAGGAGTTGAAATTTGAGGAAGCACAGCAATTAAAAGAGCAATATTTGCTTGTAGAAAGATACCGCGCAAAGAGTGTAATTATCTCGCAAGTGCTCGACGATATCGATGTGTTTGGAGTCGAAGATGATGACAGAATCGTTTATGTCAATTATATGCATTTGCGCCGAGGGGCGGTGGTACGTAGTGTAACACTACGCTACACACGTCGCCTTGAAGAAACGGTAGCGGAGATTTTGGCTTGTGCATTAAATGAGGTGGCATCGCAATTTGGAGTTGTTTACGACGAAGTTGTGGTTCCGGAGGTTCCGGATGTGGATTTTGAAGGGGTCTCGTTTACCGTGCCACAGCGAGGCGACAGAGCGAAGTTGTTGGATGTGTCGACTCGCAATGCACGACAAGCCAAAATTGACTATTTAAAGCATCTCGAAAAAGTGGACCCGGAGCAGCGCACCGAGCGATTGATGGAGCGGATGAAGTCTGATTTCCGACTTAAAGAATATCCACGCCATATAGAGTGTTTTGATAACTCAAATATTCAAGGTACTAATCCCGTTGCATCGTGTGTGGTATTTAAAAACGGAAAGCCGTCGAAGAAAGATTATCGTCATTTCAATATCAAAACAGTAGAAGGACCCAACGACTTTGCTTCGATGAAGGAGGTTCTAACGCGCCGTTACAGTCGATTAATGACCGAGGGGGAATCGTTGCCTCAGCTTATCGTTGTTGATGGAGGCAAGGGGCAGTTGTCGTCGGCGGTTGAAGCGCTGGAGGAAATAGGATTGCGCGGAGTGATAGCAGTGGTTGGTATTGCCAAGCGATTGGAGGAAATCTATTTCCCCGGAGACTCTGTTCCGTTGTATATAGATAAAAATTCGGAGTCGCTACGAGTGGTGCAGCATCTACGCGATGAGGCCCATCGCTTTGGAATAACCCATCATCGCAATCGACGTTCAAAAACACAAACGGCAAGTATTCTTGATTCGATACCGGGAGTGGGTGAAGCGACTCGCACTGCATTGTTAAAACATTTTCGCAGTGTCAAAAAAGTTTCCGAGTCGACGGAAGATGAATTGTCGGAAGTTGTTGGTAAAGCAAAGGCTCGAACCATTCGACAATTTTTTCTTAACCGGGTAAATGAATCGGAAGCAAAGTAGAAAATGGGAGGAAATGTCTGGATTTTCGCGCAATAAATCAATTTAGAGGTAAAATGCGCCAAAATCGTATTTTCTGAATGATTTTTTGAAAACATTTTTCATTGCTGTAATTGTCTAATATATAGTGTATTATTGATGCAGTGTTAACATTTATTAACTTTGAGGGTTGAAAATTCATTTTAATTCATCCCCGTGCTCGGCAAAAAACGCACCATTTTACAATAAATTAAGAATAGTTTCTTAAACTAAACTTTTAGTAAAGTGTCATAAATTATGTATTTTTGTAAAATCAAAAAATGATTGACAAAACCAATCCGAAATGAATAAGAAACCTCTAATCGGTCTGACGTTGCAACAACTTCGAGAAGTGGTGGCATCGGTAGGACTGCGCCCATTTGCCGCGAAGCAAATAGCGTCGTGGCTTTATGTGAAACGCGCTACTACTATCGACATGATGACCGACTTGCCCAAAGCGGCACGCGAACGACTGAACGAAGAATATTGCATCGGGTTAGTAGCGCCCAAAGATGCCGCAATCTCTGTTGACGGGACTGTGAAATATTTGTTTGAAGGAGTAGGCGGACGCGACATAGAGGCAGTATATATCCCGGATGGTGAGCGTGCCACATTGTGCGTGTCGTCGCAAGCGGGATGTAAGATGAATTGTCAATTTTGCATGACCGGTCGTCAAGGTTTTAACGGAAACCTGACCACTGCAGCTATTATCAATCAAGTGTTGTCAATACCACAATCGCAGTCGCTCACCAATATTGTGTTTATGGGAATGGGGGAACCGCTCGACAACTTGGCAGCAGTGCTCGATGCAATATCTATCTTGACAGAGCCGTGGGGCATGGCATGGAGTCCGAAAAGGATAACAGTAAGTTCAATAGGGAAGCTCAAAGAATTGCGCACACTGTTGGATATAACAAAAGTTCATATTGCGATATCGTTGCACAATCCATTTGCGACGGAGCGCGCAAAGATAATGCCGGTAGAGCGCGCCTATCCGATACGCGACGTAATAGAATTGCTGGGGAGATATGATTTCAGTCACCAGCGAAGATTGTCGTTTGAATATATCATGTGGCGCAATGTCAATGATAGTGCAAAGTATTCGGAAGCGCTTGTCAAGTTGATAGGTCGCCTTGATTGTAGATTTAATCTCATCAGATTTCATGCAATACCGGGGTCGGATTTGCAACCATCGACCACAGCAGTCATGGAGCGATTCCGCGACAGCCTAAATCAGCATGGCATCACAGCAACTATACGCGCGTCGCGAGGTGAAGATATAATGGCGGCTTGTGGCATGCTTGCCGGCAAAGCAAACCCTCAGCAGGATACGAAAGAATCATAATGCAAAAAATAAATAGGAATAAGCAATGAAAAAAGCGATAATATTATTGATAGCAGTTGTTGCAACAATATGCTCTGTGAAGGCAGAGGATAAAGTCCCGGTAGTGGCATTTGAAGAAACGACGTATGATTTCGGGATGATAAAAGAGGAGGGAGGTCCGGTGAGTTGCACATTCTCATTTATCAATGAAGGTGAAGCACCGTTGGTTATAATATCTGCCTCGGCGCAATGTGGTTGCACACGGCCATCATTTCCGCAGAGTCCGATAAATCCGGGGAAGAAAGGGGAGATAAAAGTCACCTTCCATCCACAAGGACGACCGGGCGAATTTATCAAAGAGGTTAAAGTGAAAACCAATGATAAAAAACATCGCACGACCAAGCTCAAGATAATGGGTGTGGTGATACCACATCAAGAAGAGTAACGCTAAAAATAAGCAGGCATGAAAATAAAAGTAGCACTTGTCGGCATATTATTGGCAACAACAACAGCAGTAGCAAACGCCGCTCCGGGAATACAGTGGGTCAATCCCGACTATGATTTCGGTGCGATAGCTGAGGCTGATGGGGTTGCGAGCGGTCAATTCGTATTTGTGAATAGCGGAGATAGTCCGGTAAGTATAGTCAGCGTACGCACATCATGTGGGTGTACGACAGTTGACTTGCCGTTAGATGAAATTAATCCGGGCGACACTGCAGTCATAGCAGTGCAGTATGACCCCACGGGACGTCCGGGCAAGTTTGAGAAGAAAATAACGGTCAATTTTTCCGATGACCAACCACGTGCATCATTGCGAGTGCATGGAGTTGTTATAGGAACAGCAAAAACGTTGCAAAATCGATATCCGATAGATGCCGGGGAAATGAGATTACATTCTACGATAATCCCCTTCGGAGATGTCAAAAAGAGTGCTGCAAAAAGTGATTTTATAGAGATATACAATGCCTCGCTCGACACCATAGCGCCACAATGGAGTAATATCCCGGAGTACATCAGTATTGCCCCTATGGAAAGTAGTATTCCCCCCGGTCATCAGGCGGTCTATAATGTGATGTTTTCCGGCTACCGATGCAAGCAATACGGGATGGTGCTTGACTCGCTGAATGTAGCCGCAACACAGGAATCAGAGCCGGTGAAAATCGACATTATAGGCACTATAAATGAAGATTTTTCAAAATGGACAGCCGAGGATATAGCCAAAGCGCCCGTTATATCGGTAGAGTCGGAGCGTATAGATTTTGGTACGTTTGACCCCACGAAAACCATAGAGAAAACGTTTGAAATAAAGAATAAAGGGCAAAACCCGTTGATTTTGCGCCGCGTTCACACTGTAGATAAAGGCGTAGCTGTGTCGGTGGATAAAGAAAAAATCAAAAAAGGGAAAACCGCAAAGGTGACTATAACAGTCAATCCGGAAGCGCTTGAATCGGGAATACTCAATAGTAGGATAACCATAATTTCCAACGACCCGGAAAATTCAAATATCATAATTCGCGCAGTAGGGTTGCCAAGCGACTTTTAAATAAAAATTAGAAAAACAACAAACAAAAATATATCACTATGGATCATCCGGAAAATGACGAAAAATATATTGGTTTAACCGTTAATTCGGGAGTGTCACAACCTCCATCGGTCAATCCTTATCTGAAGCGCCATCGCCGCAAACCTTTACCCACGGTGGGAGAAATGGTTGAAGGGATAGTAAAGGGGGATATTACCATGTTGTCGCGAGCGGTTACTCTGGTAGAAAGTATACAGCCGGAACATTATGCACTTGCGCAAGAGGTGATAGAAAAGAGCTTGCCACATTCGGGCAATTCACGACGAATCGGAATAACGGGAGTGCCGGGAGCGGGGAAAAGTACGTCAATCGACATTTTCGGGCGCCATGTGTTGCGCGACGGAGGAAAGTTGGCGGTATTGGCAATAGACCCGTCGAGCGAGCGTACACGCGGTTCGATTTTGGGAGATAAGACACGCATGGAGAAGCTATCGCAGCACCCCGGAGCCTTTATTCGCCCTTCCCCATCGGCAGGGTCGCTTGGAGGAGTTGCCCGTAAAACACGTGAAACAATAGTTCTCTGTGAGGCAGCCGGTTACAATAATATCTTTGTAGAAACAGTAGGCGTAGGTCAGAGTGAGACAGCAGTTCACTCAATGGTAGATTTCTTTTTGTTGATACAATTGGCGGGTACCGGCGATGAGTTGCAAGGAATCAAGCGCGGAATTATGGAGATGGCTGATGGAATCGTAATCAACAAGGCTGATGGCGACAACATTGGTCCGGCGCAACTTGCACAGGCACAATTTAAATCAGCATTGCATCTATTTCCACCGGCCGAGTCGGGATGGAGCCCCGAAGTGCTTACTTATTCCGGATATTACGAATTAGGTATCGCTGAAGTGTGGGATATGATAGATAGATATTTCGAATTTGTCAAGGAGAATGGCTATTATGAGCGCAAGCGAATGCAGCAAGCGCGATACTGGATGTATGAGACAATCGACAGTAGATTGCGCTCCCATTTCTACGATAATCCGGAAATTGCAGCTATGCTTGAGGACCGCGAACGCCTCGTGTTGTCCAATCGCCAAAGTTCGTTTACGGCGGCACGCGATATCCTCGACTACTACTTCTCCAAGAAATAGAGGAGAAATTGGAAAAATTTTATTATTTTTGCCGTTGAACAGTACAATTTGAAAGTAAAAAGGAGAAAAATATGCAAAATTTCACCAATGTTGCCGATATCGGTGACCTCAAAAAAGCAATAGAAGAAGCAAAAGCAGTAAAGGCCGATCGTTATGCATTCCAACATTTGGGCCGCAATAAGACGCTTTTAATGATATTTTTCAATTCCTCATTGCGTACACGCCTTTCAACACAGAAAGCAGCCATGAACTTGGGAATGAACACAATTGTGCTTGATGTGAATCAAGGAGCATGGAAGCTTGAAACCGAACGCGGAGTGATAATGGACGGAGACAAGCCGGAACACTTGTTGGAGGCAATCCCGGTGATGGGGTGTTACTGCGACGTGATAGGAGTGCGTTCGTTTGCACGATTTGAGTCGAAAGCCGATGATTACAACGAGGTGATACTCAATCAGTTTATAAAATATTCCGGTCGTCCGGTATTTTCAATGGAAGCAGCTACTCGTCATCCGTTGCAGTCGTTTGCCGATTTGATAACAATAGAGGAGTATAAGACCAAGGAGCGCCCCAAGGTGGTGTTGACATGGGCTCCTCACCCCAAGGCATTGCCTCAAGCAGTGCCCAATTCATTTGCAGAATGGATGCGAGCAGCCGACGTTGAGTTTGTGATAGCCAATCCTGAAGGATATGATTTGGCACCGGAATTTGTAGGAGATACAAAGGTGTATCATAATCAAGATGAAGCATTGCGCGGAGCTGATTTTGTATATGCTAAAAACTGGAGTGCATATGACGATCCGAATTATGGCAAAGTGTTGTCGACCGACCGTTCGTGGACGGTGACAAGCGAAAAGATGGCGCTAACCAACAATGCTTATTTTATGCACTGTCTGCCCGTACGTCGAAACATGATAGTGAGCGACGATGTTATAGAGTCACCACGCTCAATTGTAATCCCGGAAGCTGCTAATCGTGAAATCTCGGCAGAGGTAGTTCTCAAACGTATTCTCGAATCGTTATGAAAATAGCAATAATAGGGGCCGGAAATATGGGAGGGGCGATAGCACGCGCCCTCGCAGCGGTGGAAGGCGGATATGATATAACATTAGCCAACCCCACACAAGCCAAACTCGATGCAATCAAAGCATCGTATCCCTCAGTACGCACCACAACCGACAATGTTGAGGCAGTGATAGATGCAGATGTTGTTATTCTTGCCGTAAAGCCATGGTTGTTGAATGAGGTAATAGATCAAATAAAACCGCGATTGGTCTATCGTCGCAATGTGATAATATCGCTTGCAGGGGGAGTTCCCCTTGATGCAATAGACGAGATGTTGTTGCGAGGCGACGAACTTCCGGCAGTAGGTCGTGTAATTCCTAACACGGCATTATCGTTGGGTAAATCAATGACCTTTATCACAAGTCGTCGAGCCGACAAAGAAGTATTGGCAACAATCGAAGCATTATTTCGACATATGGGAGAGGTTGCAACGGTAGATGAGCGAATGATTGACGCAGCAACGGCATTGTGTTCGTGTGGCATAGCCTATGTATATAAATTCATACAGGCCAATGTGCAGGCCGGTGTAGAGTTGGGATTTAAGCCGGCAGATGCATTGCGCTATGTATGTGCCACTGTGGAAGGAGCTGCAGCGATGTTAAAGCAACCGGAAGCAACTCCACAACAGGAAATTGATAAAGTGACTACCCCCGGAGGCATGACAATAAAAGGAATCAACGCATTGGAACATTCAGGTTTTGCATCGTCAGTAATCAATGCAGTTATAACTCCTGTTAAGAAATGAAATCCTATCGAAGAATAACCGTAAAAATAGGAAGTAATGTATTGACACGTGCCGATGGTACGCTCGATATAACACGATTGTCGGCGCTCGTAGATCAAATATGCACCCTTCGAAACAAAGGAATAGAGGTGATATTGATATCCTCCGGAGCAGTGGCATGTGGCCGTTCGGAATTGCGCAATATGCCACTTTCGCAGCTCGACAATGTTGATGCACGCCAACTTTTCTCGGCAGTGGGACAGGTGAAACTAATCAACCGCTACTACGACCTATTCCGTGATTACGGTATACAAGTCGGGCAGGTCCTGACTATGAAAGAGAGTTTTGCCACCCGTCGTCATTATCTAAATCAGCGAAACTGTATGATGGTGATGTTACGCAACGGCATAATTCCCATAGTAAATGAGAATGACACGGTATCGGTGACAGAGCTGATGTTTACCGACAATGATGAATTGTCGGGGCTTGTTGCGGCAATGCTCGATTGCGATGCATTAATTATTCTTAGCAATATAGATGGTATTTACAATGGCGACCCCAAGGAGCCGGGAGCGGAGGTGATACGTCGAGTGGATTCCGATGTAGACCTTACTAACTATATACGTACTGAGCGATCGGGCTTCGGGCGAGGCGGAATGGTTACCAAATACCGCATAGCGCGTAAGGTGGCCGATGAGGGAATCACCGTAATAATAGCCAACGGTAAAAAAGATAACATCTTGACCGACATAGTGTTGAGTGAAGGAGAAACGGTGTGTACGGAATTTGCACCGGCCGCAGTCCCGGCATCAAGTCTCAAACGTTGGATAGCACATAGCGAGGGCTTTGCAAAGGGAGCAATAAAGCTCGATGAGCGCGCAGTGGAGGCTATCAACTCCGACCATGCAATTTCTATATTACCAATTGGAGTTACAGCAGTTGTAGGTGAATTTGAAAAAGATGATTTGATAAAAGTGCTTGATAAAGAGGATAATATAGTGGCAATCGGGCGTTCGTCGTATAGTGCCGATGAAGCGAGAGCAGCGGCGGGCAAACGCAATTTGCGCCCTATAATCCACTATGACTATCTTTATGTAGAATAAAAAATCAGAAAATGGTTGATCAACAATTTTATGACGCACGACGAGCATCGCGCCAGTTGTTGCGTCTTTCCGACGAAAAAATAAATAAGATATTACAAGCAACAGCCGATGCGCTTGTTGCATCCACTGATGATATACTTGCCGCCAATGCAGTAGACTTGGCTCGCATGGACCCTAAAAATCCGAAGTACGACCGATTGAAACTTACCCCCGACCGCGTCAAGGCAATAGCCGTGGATATGCGCAATGTGGCAACATTGCCGTCGCCACGAGTGGAAATTGACCGACGAGAGCGTCCAAATGGACTTGTTATTACTCGCGTAGCAGTGCCTTTCGGTGTTATAGGGGTGATATATGAAGCTCGCCCCAATGTCACCGCCGATGTGTTTTCTCTTTGTTTTAAGAGTGGGAATGTGTGTGTGCTGAAAGGAGGGAGTGATGCCGATGAGTCGTCAAAAGCTATTGTAAAGGTGATACATTCTGTGTTGAAAGATAATAATATCGAACCGGCAGTAGTGACATTGTTACCGGCTACCCGTGAAGCCACCGACCGCTTGCTGGCAGCTCGAGGGCTTGTCGATTTGATAATACCGCGCGGAAGCAGTCAATTAATCAAAAGTGTCAGAGAGAAATCACGCGTTCCGGTGATAGAAACGGGAGCCGGAGTATGCCACTGTTATGTGGATTCGTCGGCCGATATTGAGATGGCGCGCAACATAATCAACAATGCAAAGACGCGACGAGTCAGTGTGTGTAACGCTCTTGATTGTGTGATAATTCATCGCTCACTAATAGGAATGTTGCCGGAAATAATCGCACCGTTGGCCACTTCAAAAGTTGTAGTGCATGCCGATGAGCGCAGTTATAGTGCGCTTAAAGGGCTATATCCGGAAGGATTGTTGATTAAAGCACGCCATGAAGCTTTTGGCACGGAATATCTATCGTATGCCATGGCAATCAAGACAGTGGATAGCGTAGATGAGGCGTTGCGACATATCTCATTCTATGGTTCGGGGCATAGTGAGTCGGTAGTTGCATCAGATGAAGAGGTCAAGCGACGTTTTACAACGGAGGTAGATGCAGCATGCGTCTATACCAATGCACCGACATCGTGGACCGATGGCGCGCAATTCGGACTCGGGGCTGAGATTGGAATTTCCACGCAGAAGATGCATGCACGCGGTCCGATGGCGCTCGCTGAATTGATGACTTATAAATGGCTGATATCCGGCAATGGTCAGATAAGAAATTAAAAAAACTTACGAGACTGTGTCAAAATGAAAATTTTGGCACAGTTTTATTTTTGCATGAGATGGAATAATATTTTATCGGCAAATTATCGGCGAAGAATGTCATTTTTGGTAGTAAATTTGTCTATTTAGTTGATTTTATCAGAAAAAAAGGGTCGGAATGTACTATGAAAGAAATAATATTGTATATTTGCTATAAAATTTCCTTTTTATTTTAGAATAAAATTATAATCAATACCTTGTTTATTAATCATTATTTTTTTAACCTTAAATTTATGAAGAAATTTTACTTTTTTATGGTGGCGCTCGTGCTTGGCGTAATGTCGGCAAGTGCAGCAGATTATTACCTTGTTGGAGGTTTTAACGGTTGGACAAATGGTTCATCAACCTACAAGTTTACCGATGCCGGAAACGGAGAGTACACACTTGATGTTACAGGTGATTTGACTTCCGCTTTCAAAATTACAGATGGCACATGGAATGATTCAGGTACATATGGAGGAAATGGTGCCGCTTTGGTGCTTGGCGAAACGTACACCTTGACACAACCAGGTTCTGATATTATGCTTGATTGTTCGGTAGTTACAAATCCTCACCTTGTGTTCAATCCGACAGCCAAAACGCTTGTTATCACCGGTTCGCAAGGTTCGATAGAAAAATCATTCTGTCTCCACGGAACACTCCCCGGCGGTTCAAGCTCATGGGCTGATATGGCATTGGAAAATGTAGAAGGCACAAATACATGGGTAGTTGAAAATCTTGAAGTTACAGCACAGAGCCAATTTGGTATCAAAGAGTTGACCAATGGCGCACAATCAGGATGGGTTTCAGCCAGCAGTAGCAATGTGATTTCAGGTCCCGGCACCTTCGCTTGCAAATATAATGGTACTAATTTCACAATCACCCCCGGAACTTATACATTAAAGTTTGATGGCGATGCAATGAATTTGGTAGTTTCAGGCGCCGGAACGGAGATTGAGGTTACATATTATTTGATCGGAGACTTTAATGAATGGACATTGGTCGATGAAGCATGTAAATTTACTCAATCAACCGAAAATGAAGAGGAATATGTGCTTGATTATGAAGGAACATTGACAACAACCGATGGATTTAAAGTTAATGATGGCACATGGACCAATAATGACATTAATTTTGGTGGTAATGGGGCGAACTTGGAACTTGGCGTTGCATATGCCTACGGTGTAGGAGTAAATGACAATATTTATGTGGCTGTTGACGTACTTAATCCTCATATCATACTCAACCCCAAAGCCGGAACAATTACCATGACCGGAGAATCTTCGGTTGAAGGAATTGAAATTGAAGAAAACGTAGCTCCTGTTTACTACAACCTCCAAGGTGTACGCGTTGATGCTCCTGCCAACGGTCTTTACATCGTAGTTCGTGGTAACAAAGTTGCAAAAGAACTCGTAAAATAATCTGAATAACAGATAAGTAGCAAAAAGCGTCGAGGTTGCAACCTCGACGCTTTTTTTGTGTTGTAGGGGAGGACCCACACACCATGGAACCCGTGCTTCGCACGATGTGAGGGCCGGGAGCCCCTCACCCCATAGGCTGGCGCGGTCGAGCTTCGTCGAGCTAAAGGTTTAAGTCGCTACGCTTTCTCGTGCTTCGGAGAATGTGAGGGCCGGGAGCCCCTCACCCCATGGGCTGAGCCTCTAAATTCATGACTCATGTTTTTGTTGGCAAATTTTCGATAATATTTTGCTACTGAGTCATGATTTTTGGTGGAATTATAAAAAAAAATGCCCAAAAAGTACAACGACACAAAAAAAATTGTATATTTGCAGTGCATTTCCTTTCATTTAAAAATCAAGGAGTAAAAGTGCTATAAAATTCGCTTTTTGTATTTATTTTTCAGTATACCATAAAAACAAACATTCCAGAAAAAGAATATAAAAAACGGCAGTTTTCAAGTGTGTGTTACGCTTGAAATAGATTTGTGAATATTTAATTATACATTAATTTAATAACTTAACTTTTATTTCTATGAAGAAATTTTACTTTTTTATCGTAGCGCTCGTGCTTGGCGTAATGTCGGCAAGTGCAGCAGATTATTATCTCATTGGTGGCTTCAATGGTTGGACATTGAAGGATGCAAATGCCAAATTTACAGCAACAGCAACAGCCGGAGAATATAAACTTGAATATCAAGGACAGTTGACCTCAGGTTTCAAAATCAACGATGGTACATGGTCAAATGATAATATTAACATCGGTTCGAATGGTTCGAATTTGGAAATCGGTGAGCCATATGCTTATTCAGTTGGAGGTTCAACCGGAAACATTATGATTGATATGGCGATAGACAACCCCATATTGGTGCTTAATACGAATGCCAAGACTCTCACAATCACCGGAGAGGAAGGTGAAATGGAAATTTCATATGACATCTGGGGCAACCTCCCTGCAGCTTCAAGCTCTTGGGCATCAACCTCAATGGAAAATGTTGAAGACGACAAATGGGTTGCGGAAGATGTAGAAGTAACAACTACAAGTAACTTTGGTATTCGTGAGTTGACCAATGGCGCACAAACAAACTGGATTTCAGCAGATGGTGCGTCGGCAATCACCGGTTCCGGAGTATTCAATTGTAAAATCGAAGGTACTAACTTCTCAATTGCCCCCGGTACTTACACCATCACATTCGATGCTGCTGCTTATACTTTGACTGTGGTAGGCGAAGGTAGCGTTGATCCCACCCCTTCTGTTACTTACTATATGATTGGTGACTTCAATGGATGGACAACGGCAGATCCTGCAGCCAAATTCACACAATCAACTGAAAATAGCGCAGAATATGTTCTCGACTATGTAGGCACATTGAGCGGTGGTTTCAAAATCAACAATGGTACTTGGACTGACGACAACTACAACTTTGGTTCAAATGGTTCTTCAATTGAGGTGGGAGTGCCTTACGTATATACAGTAGCAGGTACAAGCGAAAACATCATTATGGCAACAGATGTTGTTAACCCCCACGTAGTACTCAATCCGACAGCTAAAACTATCACAATCACTACCAGCACAGCTGTAGAAGGAATTGAAATTGAAGAAAATGTAGCTCCTGTTTACTACAACCTCCATGGTGTACGCGTTGACGCTCCTGCCAACGGTCTTTACATCGTAGTTCGTGGTAACAAAGTTGCAAAAGAACTCGTAAAATAATCTGAAAAACAGATAAGTAGCAAAAAGCGTCGAGGGATGTATGACCTCGGCGCTTTTTTTGTGTTGTAGGGGAGGATGTGAGGGGCGGAAGCCCCTCACTCCATGAGCTGACGCTTTCCCTCTCCAGAGGTTTCGGGTAGGAGCCCTCAACCACGCGATTATTAACTCGGACGAGCTTCGTTGAGCTTAGGGTTTAAGTCGCTACGCTTTCCCGTGTTTCGCACGATGTGAGGGCCGGGAGCCCCTCACCCCATAGGCTGGCGCGGACGAGCCTCGTTGAGCTTAGGGTTCATACGCTACGCTTTCATGTTCGATGCATGATATTGTAAGGTTTTAAGCCACAAAAAGAGGTAAAAATCGTCGAAAATCACAAAAATTGATGTAGTTTGCATGCAATTCGCGGGAAATAATTAACTTTGCAAGGATATGGAAAGAGTAAAACCCAAAAAGGCATTAGGGCAGCACTTCCTCACCGATGAAAGTGTTGCATCACGAATAGCTTCGACTATAGATTGTTCTCCCGAGCTTCCGGTAGTAGAAGTAGGCCCCGGTATGGGTATGCTCACAAAATATTTGATACAAGCAAAAAGAGATGTAACGGTAGTAGAACTCGATGCGGAGAGTGTGGAATATCTTAGCAACAATTACCCGGAACTCGACGGGCATATTGTGAGCGGTGATTTCCTCCGTTTGGATTTATCTGAGTTTGCTGATGCCAACGGTCATCTTTGTGTAATAGGTAATTATCCCTATAATATATCATCGCAGATATTCTTTCATGTGCTTGATTACAAAGACTCTGTGACACTATGCACGGGAATGTTGCAGAGAGAAGTAGCAGAGCGAATAGCCGCAAAAGAGGGGTCTCGCACACGCGGTATCCTCTCGGTGTTGCTCCAAGCATGGTATGATATAGAGTATCTGTTTACGGTGAGTGAAGGAGTGTTTAATCCCCCACCGAAAGTAAAATCGGGCGTCATACGAATGAGGCGAAATGAAGAGACATCGTTGGGTTGTGACGAGCGATTGTTTCGTACAATAGTTAAAACGACATTCGGGCAGCGACGCAAGACGATACGCAATTCGGTGCGCTCGCTTCTGCCGGCGGGAGTAGTCTTTCCGGAGCATGAGTTGCTCACTAAGCGCCCCGAACAACTATCAGTGGCACAATTTATTCAATTGACTAATTTCATTAGTGATTTGAGAAAATGAGAGAGGATATCGACCAATATATCAGTGAAATCCGCGATATCATAAATCGTCGCGATGAGGAGTTGGCACATGCCGAACTAGAGCAGATGCACCCTGCCGACATTGCAGAATTGTATCAAGCGCTTGATCTTGAGGAGGCAGAATATCTTTATAATCTACTTGATGAGGATACTCGAGCCGATGTGTTGATGGAGCTTGATGAAGAGGATCGCCGAAAGCTCCTCTCCAATATGCCTGCAAAAGAGATTGCGACACAGGTGATTGACCACCTTGAGTCGGACGAGGCGGTGGACCTTATTCAAGAGCTTGATGAAGATGAGCGCGACGAAATTCTCTCCCACATCAACGATGTAGAACAAGCCGGCGACATTATCGACCTTTTGAAGTATGACGAAGATACTGCGGGAGGATTGATGGGTACGGAAATGATAGTGGTCAATGAAAATTGGTCAATGCCTGAATGTATCAAGCAGATGAGAATGCAGGCAGAGGATATGGACGAAATCTACTACGTCTATGTTGTTGACAATGATGATCGCTTGAAAGGGATTTTGCCGTTGAAAACGCTTATTACACGTCCTTCAGTATCGAAGATAAAGCATATAATGGAAAATGACCCGGTGTCGGTCAAAACAGATACACCTATTGATGATGTGGCGCTCGACTTTGAGAAATATGACCTTGTAGCCATGCCTGTGGTTGATTCTATCGGTAGGCTTGTCGGTAGAATAACAGTCGACGACGTCATGGACCAGGTACGTGAATCATCGGAACGTGACTACCAGTTGGCATCAGGTCTTTCTTCCGATGTCGATGCTTCCGACTCTATCCTTGCGCAGACCAAGGCTCGCATTCCATGGCTATTGATAGGAATTGTGTCGGGTATACTTGCGTCGTTGATATTATCGGGGTTTGAGGAACAAATACACGCAGTTACGGCATTGGCGTTGTTCATTCCTATCATAGGAGGAACGGGAGGTAACGTCGGAGTGCAGGCTTCTGCAATAGTAGTACAAGGTCTTGCCAATGGTACGCTCGACATCACTGAGTTTGCCAAGCAGTTGTGGAAGGAAGTGAGAGTGGGGTTGCTCAATGCAACAATTATTGCCGGCGCGATATTAGTGTATAATCTGATAATGTTGCCGGAAGATTTAGCTGTCACATTATCGGTAGCAGTTTCATTGTTTATTGTTGTAATGTTTGCGACGTTGCTTGGGACAATCGTGCCATTGACGCTTGAGAAGTTAAATATTAACCCGGCGCTTGCGACAGGTCCCTTTATTCAGATTTCAAACGATATCGTGGGGTTGGTAATCTACGTGTTGATTTCCACCTGTTTCCTTGATATATTTAGTCACGGTTAAAGTGCCTGCGATAAATTAGCCTATTGTTTTAGAGTGGACTGGGCATTGTAGCCCGGTGTGTTGCGAAAAGAGAGGGTGGCAAAGCTATTAGTGGCTTCAGATTCATATCGCAACCAATATCGTTGTTCCTGACGTAGGAAATCAAGTTCGAAAATAGCAGTGTCGACCGGGGTGTCGCCAAAACGCCCTTCACAAAGACGTTCGTAAACGGTAATGTTGGTGTCCTTTACGACAATTTTTGCACTGACAGCCCCTGACGCATCTATACCTGAGATGCCGTTTCGTTGCAACCACACACATCCTTTATCATCGCAATTGATGGAAATGGAGGGTTGAGAATCAACCTCTATAGAATTCTTATTTACGGCATTTTCAAGGCTATTGCTCAGAATAGAGCCAATTAGATGTTCGTTCGCAGCCGTAGCGGAGTGAGGTTTGACTATATAAGCCAAAATGGCAGCAGCAGCGAGAAATAAAATTACGTAAAACTCTGTCGTGTGAAAAAAACTCATGTACAAATATACAACATTCGGTCAAATTTATGTAAATTTGGGGTATGAAACATCTGATAAAAATTGCGTTAATTGTGTGTAGTGCGATAATCGCGACGTCGTGCGGAGGAAAAACCCCCGTGCAGGCTACATCTACGCAACTATCTGTAGAGGCGCAAAAAGGTCTTGCGGTCGAAGTGAATGCCGATTCGGTGTTTGCTTTTGTTGAGGCGCAGACATCTATGGGGCCTCGAGTGCCCGGCAAGGCGGGGCATAATCAATGCATGGCGTTTATTAAAGAGCGTCTTGCAGCGTATGGGGCTGTGGTGAGTGTGCAAGATACTGTATTTGCTCCTGCCGGAACAGAGTTGTTGCCGCAGCGCGTGCGCAATATTACCGGGCGATTTAATGTCGGAGCACCACGTCATGTGTTGCTTTTGGCTCATTATGACACTCGTCCGTGGGCAGATGAAGATGGCGACCCGGCAAATCATGATACACCTATATCCGGGGCAAATGATGGCGCCAGTGGAGTAGCAGTGTTGCTGGAAATTGCGCGATTGATGGAGCAATTACCTGATAATATTGAGATTGAGATGCTTTTTGTTGATGCAGAAGATGCCGGAAATCACACGGAAGATTTGTCGTGGTGTATCGGTTCGCAAGCATGGGCATCGGCTTTCGACCCATTAAGACGCCGTATACCCGAATATGCCATATTGCTTGATATGGTTGGTGGTAAAAATGCAATATTTCATCGCGAATATTTTTCGGAGCAGTATGCATCGAAAATCAACAACAAAGTGTGGAACACGGCAAAACAACTTGGCTATGGGGAGCGTTTTCCTAATGAGATAGGAGGCGCGCTCAATGATGACCATATCCATATTTTGAGTGTGGGCATCCCTGCAATAGACATTGTAGAATCGGCTCATCCGTCGACGCAGTCATTTAATCCTACGTGGCACACTCTTGAAGATAATATCAATAACATAGACCGAGCAACACTCAAAATGGTCGGTGATGTAGTAATAAATACAATATTTAGATAACATTATGACAATCAACGATAAACAACAGGAAATAATCGACGAATTTGCCGACATTGAGGATTGGATGGACCGCTATGCCTGCATCATAGATTTAGGGAATGCCCTTCCACCGATCGATGAGAAGTATAAAACACCGGAACACCTTATAGAGGGGTGTCAAAGTAGGGTGTGGCTCAATGCGGAATATCGCGACGGGTTGGTATATTATACGGCAGATTCCGATGCAATCATCGTGAAGGGAATGATATCTATGCTTGTAGATGTATTGTCGGGACACACTCCACAAGAGATTCTTGATGCACAATTGCATTTTATTGATGAGATAGGGTTGTCGACCCACTTGTCGCCCACCCGTTCCAACGGATTGCTTGCAATGGTGAAGCAGATGCGTCTCTATGCGTTGGCATTCAAGCAGCTCAACCCTTTGGCATAAAGGACCTTAATAATCTAATCCATTAAAACAAACGAGCTAATATGGCGAAGAAAATAGTCGAAACTCCATTGATGAAGCAGTATTTCGAGATGAAGCAACGTCACCCCGATGCGGTGCTATTATTTCGAGTTGGAGACTTTTATGAGACATTTTCGGAAGATGCTATTGCCGCGTCGGAAATATTGGGCATTACACTGACTCGCCGAGCTAATGGTGCTGCGCAGTCGGTAGAACTTGCCGGATTTCCGCATCATGCGCTTGATACATATCTGCCCAAACTTGTGCGCGCCGGCAAACGAGTGGCCATATGCGAGCAACTTGAGGACCCCAAACTTACTAATAAGCTGGTAAAGAGAGGAATTACTGAGTTGGTTACCCCGGGAGTGTCGATAGGAGATAATTTGCTCGAAAATCGAGAAAACAACTTTCTTGCGGCAGTTTGTTTCGGAAGGGGAAGCACCGGAGTGTCGTTCCTCGATATCTCAACCGGAGAATTTTTGGCGGCAGAGGGTAGTAATGACTATATCGGGAAATTATTGGCTAATTTTGCACCAAAAGAGGTGCTTGTGGAGCGAGATAGTCGCGCGCAACTTGATGCCACATTCAATGGGCGTTATCTTGCCATGGAGCTTGAAGATTGGGCATTTGCATTTGATAGTGCCAACGAGAGGCTTTTAAAACATTTCGAAACGGCGAGTCTCAAGGGGTTTGGAATACAGTCGATGCGTAGTGCAATTTCGGCATCGGGAGCTATATTGCATTATCTAGATATAACGCAACATACGAAAATCTCACATATCACCTCAATATCGCGAATAGATGAGGAGCGATATGTGCGTTTGGACCGATTTACTGTGCGCAATTTGGAACTTGTGCAAAGTATTGGAGAAGAGGGAAAGAGCTTGCTCGATGTTATAGACCGTACTATCAGTCCGATGGGAGCGCGATTGCTTCGAAGATGGTTGCTTTTCCCGCTGAAAGATGTAGAGGAAATCAATTCGCGCTTGGATATAGTTGAATATTTCTTCCGCGACCCTGAAATGCGAGATGAGATGTCGCGCCAACTGTCGGCAATCGGCGACCTCGAACGATTGATATCAAAAGTAGCTGTGGGTCGCATATCGCCTCGCGAGGTAGTTCAATTGCGCAATTCGGCAATGGCGATAGCGCCAATAGCGCGAATGTGTATGGAGAGTGATTTACTTTCGCTTCACACCATTGGTGAGCAACTCAATCCATGCCGAGGCATGATAGAGCGAATCAGTGCCGAGATAGTGGATGATGCACCGATAGCATTAAATCGAGGCATCGTGGTGCGCAGTGGCGTAGATGCCGAGCTTGATGAATTGCGTGATATTGCATATCGAGGGAAGGATTATTTGGCGCAGATACAGCAACGCGAAAGCGAAGCCACCGGAATAACGTCGCTCAAAATAGGATTTAACAACGTGTTTGGCTACTATATTGAGGTAACGAATACGCATAAAGATAAAGTGCCGGCAGAGTGGATACGCAAGCAGACATTGGTCAATGCCGAGCGATATATCACAGCCGAGCTCAAGGAATATGAGGAGAAGATACTGACAGCGCAGGAGCGTATAGCGATAATAGAATCGCGAATATATAATTCATTGGTAGCATGGCTCAATAATTATGTTGCGGCCATACAGTTGGATTGCTCATTGTTGGCACGACTCGACTGTCTACTCGGTTTCAGCCATGCGGCACTCTCAAATCGGTATAATCGACCGGTAGTTGACGATTCTCTCGTGCTTGATATGGTGGAGGGACGTCACCCCGTAATCGAGGCAGAACTGCCTCCGGGTCAGCCCTATATTTCAAATAGCGTATCGTTGGCCAACGACGGGTCGCAGGTGATGATGATAACAGGCCCGAATATGTCGGGTAAATCCGCTCTGTTGCGTTCTGTTGCGCTCAATGTACTACTTGCCCAGATGGGGTCGTTTGTTGCGGCAGAGAGCCTTAAAATGGGCGTAATCGATAAGATATTCACTCGCGTGGGTGCGTCGGATAATATTTCGCTCGGAGAGTCGACATTTATGGTGGAGATGAACGAAGCGGCATCGATACTCAACAATATGTCGCAACGGTCGTTAATATTGTTTGACGAGTTGGGGCGTGGAACATCGACTTACGATGGTATATCGATAGCATGGGCTATTGTGGAGCATATTCATGAGTCGCCGATGCAGCCGAAAACGCTTTTCGCAACCCACTATCATGAGCTCAACGAGATGGAGCGCCAATTCTCACGTGTGGTCAACTACAATGTGTCGGTCAAGGAGATAGATGGCAAAG
This sequence comes from uncultured Barnesiella sp., assembly GCA_964462445.1. Classification (GTDB taxonomy): domain Bacteria; phylum Bacteroidota; class Bacteroidia; order Bacteroidales; family Muribaculaceae; genus JAGBWK01. The sequence goes on from CAYWXG010000007.1 coordinate 23,239, forward strand.
TTGTATTTTTGCGCAAATTGGCACGAGGTGGTTCGGAGCATAGCTTTGGTATACATGTGGCGAAATTGGCGGGAATGCCGGCATCGATAGTGCGACGCGCCGATGATGTGTTGCGACATTTGGAAGAAGCAAATCGCCGTGACGGTCTTGCCCCGGAGAAGCAACTTGCCACGTTGGAGGCTCCGGCAGGTATGCAATTGTCGTTCTTCCAACTCGACGACCCGTTGTTGGCGCAAGTGAGAGATGCAATTATTGGTTTGGATATCAACCGGTTGACGCCAATGGATGCGCTCAACAAACTCAACGATATACGTCAGATGCTGACAGGCAAATAATATTGGCATTATTTTTGTAGATATTAAATAACGAAAAGAAAGTAAAATCAAGTAAACAATTATAACTATGGAAAAAATCAAACCCGGCAAATATGTCGAAATAACTTACGATTTATATCAAGTAAATGCCGACGGCAGTGAAAAACTCGTTCATCAAGTAGTACCGGAGGATCCTGAAAAGTTTGTTTTTGGAATCACTCAAGGAATGATTGAGCCACTTGAAACAGCGCTTGCAGGAAAAGAAGCAGGAAGCGTCTACGATGTTGTAGTATCGGCTAATGACGCATTCGGACCCTATGACCCCGAGCAGATTGTCACTTTGGAGAAAGATATTTTCGTTGTCGATGGCAAATTTGATAAAGAAATGATCAAGGTAGGCGCGCTTGTGCCTATGATGACTGCTGATGGATTCCGCATCAATGGTCTTGTTAAAGAGGTAACTGAAGAAAATGTAGTAATGGACTTCAATCATCCGTTGGCTGGCAAAGATGTACGTTTCAAGGGTGAAGTAAAGACCGTTCGCGATGCTACTCCCGAAGAGCTACAACCGGCACATGGTTGTGGTTGCGGATGTGGCTGTCACGATCATGAATGTGGCGATGATTGTGGCTGTGGCAGTGATGATTGCAATTGTACAGACGAATGCAACTGCGGATGCAAATAAAAATAGGACTCAAAATAGCTTAAATATTCAGGCATAAGCTGATGATGGGGTATGAGCTTCGGCACATACCCCATCTCTATTATTCTGAAAGATGAAGCTGCTTACGTAATATAAGAAAGAGGTCCACGAGATGAGTGGGCCTCTTTCGCGCTTTTCAGCTATGATTGTTAGGTTTGTTAAAAAGGTTTTGACAGACCTTTTTTAGGAAGTTCAAACAATATCTCTTATAGTGAATTACCAGTTGAGGTTGAGGGTTTGTCCGGCTTTGAGGTCGATCGTGGCGATATTGTCGGTGATTTTGGCGTTGACAATTTTGCCGTCGATTGTCATAGCTGGAACTACATTGTCCTTAATAAGGATGTTTACGCTGTGGTTTTTGCCTGCAACGAGGTCGGCTTTAACCGGTTTTGCGTCTTTCCAAGTGAGGTCAACAGTTATAGCCCCTTGAGCGCAAAGGCCTTTGATTGAGCCGGTGGGCCAAGCAGAGGGTAGGGCGGGGAGGAATTCGATGAAGCCGTCGTAGCTCTGAACGAGCATGTCGCACATTCCGGCAACAGAAGCCTCTGTAGCATCGAAACTGAAGATATCGGAGGGAGCTCCGGCGATACCTTCGGGAGAAACCGTCATGAGGTTTTCACGAGTGAACGCTTTGAAGAGGTTTTGCAACCAACGATGAGATGTGTCACCTTCTTTTAGGAATGCGTAGAAGCATATCATATTACCTGTGCTCCATTCTGTGTCTTCCCAGTTGGGTGCAGAAGTTTGAACTTCGAGGCTGCGTTTTGCGGCTTCAAATAGCTCGGGAGTTTTGGTTGGAGAAATCATTCCGAATGGGTATAGTCCAACGAGATGAGAAGAGTGGCGGTGGGCTGGGTCGGAACGCACAGCATCATACATCAACCATTCTTTCACGAGGCCATCTTTACCAATAGTGACCGGAGGCAGGCGTTTGATATCTTTTTCAAGTTGTTTGCGGAATTTTTTGTCAACTCCGAGTATTTTAGAGCTTTCAATGCAAGCGGTGTAGATTCGTTCAACGATGAAGCGGTCGATAGTAGGCATCATTGCGGCGCTGAAGTGAGAGCCGTCTCCGTCCATGATTTTATATCCGTTTTCGGGGGAGATGGAGGGTCCGGTCACCAAGTAGCCTGTAGCCGGGTCTTCCACCATGTAGTCAACGAAGAATTCAGCACAGCTTTTGAGGAGCGGATATCCTGTTTCGCGGAGGTAATTTTCGTCAAGAGTATATAGGTAGTGGCTCCAGAGTTCAGTGGCGAGCCAAGCTCCGGCTGTTACGTTCAATCCCCAACTGATGTCGCCCCCATTTGCGGTGTAGCCCCATGGGTTAGTTACAGTGTGAGCGCACCATCCGTCGCAACCATAGAGTTTTTTTGCAGTTTCGGCGCCATATTTGGCGAGGAGAGCCACATATTTGAACATAGGGATGTTGCACTCGGCGAGGTTGGCTTTATTGGGCGACCAATAGTTTTGATTGATGTTGATGTCGAGGTGATAATCGCAAGTCCATGCCATGTGGCAAGCGAGGTTGTCGTTCCAGATACCTTGTAAATTAGAGCAGAGTGTAGAATTCGGGCGAGAAGATGCGATTTGCATGTAGCGTCCGTATTGGAAGAAGATAGCATCGAAACCGGGGTCGACAACACCGTTTTTAGCGAGGTAAAGGCGAGTGTCGGTAGGGAGGTCGTTGGTCATTTTGCCTCCAAGGTCAATTTCCATGCGGTTGAAAAGAGAAGAGTAGTCGGTGATATGGTCGGCACGAAGGGCGTTATATCCGCGAGCTAAAGCTTTATCGACGGTAGTTGAGGCTCTATCGGCGGGCGCGTCGTTATCGTAGTCGGTTCGCATGTCCCAAACGATAGTAGCAGAGTTTGCGGCAGTCACTTTGAGGGTGTTTCCTTCAGCTACTATATTCCCGCCGTCGGTGGCAATTTTGAATTTTCCGGCGAAGAACACACCGCCGGGACCAAACATGGGGTAGTCAACTTTACCTTCAAATGTCAATTCATTACCTGAAGCGGAGAAATTGGCGGCACGAAGGAAGTCGGTAGAAAGAGAGAATGATATGCTACCCGGCTTTTCTGCGGTGAAATTCATGGCGAGAACATCATCGGGATAGTCGCAAATGTATTCGCGATAGTGTTTCACTCCGTCAACTTTGAAAGAAGTAGAAGCGACAGCAGTTGCGAGGTTAAGGTCGCGACGATATTCGGTTATATTGTTAGAAGGTAGTTGGAAGTCAACCACCATATCACCAAGGGGCAAGTGTGTCCCGAATGAGGTGTTGTGTCCTATTAGGTATTTGTGGGTCAAGTCGTTACCTCTTTGGAGGTCGCCATCGAAAAATGCTTGACGAATTTCAGCGAGGTGTTCCGGACCGCAATAGTCGTTTTGTAGAGAGTCTCGTTGTCCTGCCCAAAGAGTAATTTCGTTGAGGGCGATTTTTTCTTGTTTGATACCGCCGTAAATCATTGCGCCTATACGCCCATTTCCTAATGGTGTGGCTGTGATCCATTCTTTAGCGGGAGATTGGTACCATAGTACTGCTTCAGCTTGCTTTGCATCAATCGATGAAATAGAAGTCAATGCGCATGCAGCGATAATGAAAGATTTCAAATTCATGGTCAATTATTATTAGTAGGTTTGTGAATTTACGTAGGTAGTATGTCGAAGATTTCGACATACGGATAGGTGTAAATTTATGTTAATAAATAAAGATAGTTATTATTCTGACGATTACGAAAAGATGATTTTTTTTAGTTGTTCAGTCATTGCAAAAGTAGCAATGGAAAATCAATTAATGTATAAAGATTTAAGCAAATAAAAATAAAGTTTAGCAAATAGGTGGTGAGATAATGTGTTATAAAACATAATTGACGCAAATTTGTTATTTTAAAAAATGGTAAATTTGCGTCAAAATAATAATCACATGCCATGGCGGCGACTTTAAAGGAAATACGCTTCAAACGTTGCACAAATAAATTAAAAATTTCTAAAAAAGTTGTATAAATAAATATATTTTTGTCATGTGTTATTTTGTATCTATGAGTATGGGTAACATAATATACCACGAAAAACGATAAATCGCTTAAAATAGAGAAGCAAAAATTTAAAACAAACCACATATTTAACCCAATCTAAAACAACATCGCAATGCATTTAGGATTACCGAAAAAGATGATGCGCCTGTTGGCTATGGCGTTAATAGCATCAACGACGGTGTGCATCACATCTTGCAAGGACGATTACATTTATGATGACAAGGAGCCGGACTATTTGGGTGCCAGCATCTATGAGTATTTGCAGCAGCAAGGTAACTTTAAAAACATGTTGCGTCTAATCGACGACCTTGGTTACCGTGAAATATTTGCCAAGACGGGTTCAAAAACGCTATTCCCGGCTAATGACGAAGCTTTCGCGCGTTTTTATCAATCGAATCCGTATGGCGCACATAGTTATGAAGAATTGACAGTGTCGCAGAAGCGTATCATTATGAATGCCAGTATGATAGATATGGCATACTTATCTGATATGTTGCCGAATACAACAAATCCCGACAATTCGGACAATGGAGGCAAGGGGCAGGCGCTTCGTAGAATCACATCGTCAACGAATATGGACTCAGTTCAGGCGATTTCCGGAGAAATACTTCCGGAAACATCATTTTGGGAGCGTTTCCGTGAGAATAAAGTGTTCTTGACAGCTCAGGCTCCGATGATGGTGCACTTTACTCCGCAGATGATGAGCGCGCAAGGGATTACGAGCAATGACTTCAACATGATATTCGGAGAGCCATACAATGGTCAGGATATTTTGATTAACGGCGTGCGAGTTAAGACCACAGATATTATCTGTAAGAACGGATATATTCATGAGTTGGAAGAGGTGGCATTGCCTACGGTGACAATGGCAGAAGCAATTGCACTTCAAGAGAATACTACCATTTTCAATAGTTTGATGGAAAAGTTTAGTGCCCCTTACTATGATGGAGACATCGATGCTTCAGTTAAGGAGTACTATAATGGGTCAACTGCGTTGCGTCCGGTAATTCCCGGAATGTCGGCGAATGACTCAGTGTTTGTGAAACGCTATTTCAATGAGTTGACGGCAGCAAGTGGACCGCAGGGAGAAAATCTCACTTCATATGGTATGCTTTATTTCGACCCGAATAATACAACCTATGGAGGGACTTCCGATATGGGAGTAATGTTTATCCCGACCGATGCTGCTATGATGGAATACTTCAACGGTTCGGAAGGTGGATATTTGCGAGACTCTTATGGTGAATGGGAAAATGTCCCGACCGACATTCTTGCAGCGTTCATCAAGAATCATCAAAAACGTTCGTTTATGGCATCGCTACCCCACTTGTGGCCGACGCTTACCGATGAAACGAGCTATGCAATCAAGTTGAATGAGGGTAATGTAGTAAATACAGTACTCACATCTAATGGTGTGATATATGTTATAGATAAGGTAATACCTCCGATCGATTATAAGTCGACCTACGCAGCGGTACTTACATCAGAACACACAAAGGTGATGAAGTGGGCTCTTACCGACAATTGGAACGACCTTGGCGACCAAAACGCAATGTATTTCTTCATGTATTTGCGTTCAATGGAGAATATGTATAATCTAATCGTACCAACCGATGAGGCACTATTGAACTACCGCGAGCCAATTTCATGGCAATTGGGCGGTGCGTCACGTCGAATTTGGGAATTCTACTATGATGCTCATTATAATGCCGTATATGCAAGAATCTATTTTGTAGATGAGATGGGCAATAAGGGAGAATTGGAACGCGAAGAGAAGAATCAAAATAATGTACGCAACCGATTGCGCGACATAATCGATATGAATATCGTAATCGGAACAAACGATGGCAACACGTTGGGCGGATATGTTAATGATTCAGATGCGAATTATTTCATGACCAAAGGTGGAGCGACAATTTATGCTACCGGTAAGGGAGACAACGTAGTATTCAATGGTGGTGGCGATATGGAGCTTGGTCTGGAGCCTGCAAAAGTGGTATATGCCGAGAATGGATATCCTTGCTTATATAATTCTCAGAATGGACGTACATTCTTCATTGATCATGTACTACATGACCCTGTAAAGAATGTATATAATGTGCTCAGCGAGCATGAAGAGTTCTCAAAATTCTTTGACTTATGTGCGGGAGATGAGCAGGTGTCGACTAACTTTGTCAATGATGAAGATTTTGTAGATATCTTCGGAACAAAATATTCAAAAGAGGCTAAAATCTGTGGTATAGGACACGTAGTAACAAACTTTAATAACTACCGATACACGATTTTGGTTCCCACCAATGACGCAATTGATGCCGCTTTTGCTGCCGATGAGAACCTATGGACATGGGAAGAAATCGCAGCAGAAGATGATATTGAAATAAAGAAAGAGCGTTCGCTTTACTTGCTTTCATTCCTTCGTTATCATTTTGTTGATAATGCAGCATTTATTAGTGGCGAATCATATGGACCTATTACATATGAATCAGGCTCACGCAACGAGTATGACCGATTCCGTCGCTTGTCAATTCAATCAAATGGACAGGATATGACAATCACAGATGAGTCGGGCAAGATTTCAAAAGTAATAACATCAAGTGGATGCTATAACTTTATGGCTCGCGATATTATTGGAAATGCCGAAGACCCGCAGAAAGCTACTCAAATCTTTGCATCATCACGTGCGGTAATACATCTTATCGATCGTGCATTAACACCTAAAAAATAACAAGCTAACCTCACATACACATGAGAAATCTACGAATAATATTAATGCTGATGTTCTTGGCTGTCGCCCAGCTAAGTTATGGTCAAGCCTCGTCGATTATCAGGGGATTGGTAGTCGATGAAAACGGCGAGCCAATTATCGGCGCAATGCTCCATGAGGTGGACAAAAATAACCGCGTATATTCAAATACGACCACCGACTTTAATGGAGAGTTCTCCATGGCAATAAAAAATCCGAACAACAAGCTAAAGGTATCGTATGTTGGATTTAAGCCTCAAACGCTTTCAATCAAGTCAAATATGCATATCGTGTTGAAAGATGCGTCAACGCTTGCCGAAGTGCAGGTAACAGCGTCGCGAATGAGTAATGACGGCTCAATGCCTATTCCGATGCGAGAATTGTCGGGCGCAACACAGACAATCAATACAAAGGAATTTGAAGGCTTGTCGGTGACATCAATCGATGATGCGTTGCAAGGACGTATGGCCGGTCTTGACATCGTTGCCAACTCAGGAGACCTTGGAGCCGGGTCTTCAATGCGTATCCGTGGTTCAGGTTCAATCAACTCAAATGCAGAGCCATTGATTGTGTTAAATGACATTCCCTACGAAAGTCACGTAGATGAATCATTTGACTTTTCAAATGCGACGCAGGAACAGTTTGCGAATCTATTGGCAATCAACCCGGAAGATATTGAGGAAATTACCGTATTGAAGGACGGTGCCGCGGCAGCAGTTTATGGTGCACGAGGAGCTAACGGTGTAATCCTTATCAAGACCAAGCGTGGTGTTAAGGGTCCGCCTCGAGTACAATATCTCTATAAATTCTCAATGCACAAGCAACCTAAGGGTCGCGAGATGCTATCGGGAGATGACTACACAATGCTTATGAAGCAGGCATATTTCAATCCACGCCAAGATGAAAATGCATGTAACATACCGGAGTACAATTACGATCCTACTTATCCGGAATATTGGAACTTTGTGAACAACACTGATTGGGTTGATGAGGTAACACAATATGGTATGACTCATGACAACACTGTCAACGTGAATGGTGGTGGAGAGAAAGCGAAATATCGTGCATCAATCGGATATTTGACACAGACCGGTACAATCATAGAGCAAAAACTTGATCGTATTTCTGCACTTATGAATCTTGACTATCAAGTTTCCGATCGTTTGAAATTCTCAACCGAGTTCTCACTTACACATACAACAAATAATAAGACATATGATGAATTCGGAAATATTCTCGACATCGCGTATCGCAAGATGCCTAACGTAGGCGTGTATCGTCGTGACGATGCCGGCAATATGACCGACGAGTTCTATGTGATTCCCCAATCTTCGGTGTTGGATGCGTCGCAGAAAAACTTGGTGAACCCGGTAGCTATGGCACATCAAGCATCTTATAAGGAAACATCAATGCGTATCATTCCGACATTGCGTATACAGTATGATATACTCAATCCGGAGGTGCATCGTTTGCGCTATCAAGGCTATGTACAATTTGACATCGAAAACCGCAAAGATGACCGTATGCTTCCGCGTGAGCTCACCTCTTATTCATGGACCAACGATGCGGTGAATAGAGTTTCACGTCGCGATGCAGAGTCATTGAATATGCAAACTAAGCATGAACTCCTTTTCATGCCTAAATTGGGAGAGAACCATTCACTAATGCTTCTTGGAGCATGGGAAATGACTTCGGGTAATTCACAATCTCAAGAATTCAGAAAATATGGTTTACCCAATGGAATTACCTCCCCGACAGTAGCGGGTAACGAGAGCACCTTCAGCTCGTCGAAGGGAGAATGGCACTCAATGGCTTATATGGGTCGTTTGCACTATGCATTCAAAGAAAGATATATTCTTGACGTGACAGTACGTCGTGATGGAAGTACACGCTTTGGCCCGGGGAATCGTTGGGGAACATTCCCTGCTGTGTCGGGTAAGTGGATTCTTTCTGATGAAAAATGGTTTGATGAGTGGGAATGGTTCAACACCTTCGGTATTCGTGCCGGATATGGTAAGACCGGTCGTATGCCCGACTCAGAATATCTGCACTATGCACGCTACAATTCTTACTATAGTTCAGGAGGTGGAAACTCATATATAGATATATCAACACTTAAGCCGGCATCAATCCGATTGAGTAATCTTAAGTGGGAAACAGCTCAATCCGTGAACATTGGTGTAGACTGTAACCTTTTTGACTATAAGGTGAACTTTGATTTCAACATGTTCATGGATAAGAACAAGGACCTCTTGTTTGCCAATCAAAGTATTCCGTCATCGACCGGTTTTAGCTCAATCAGCTATATCAATGGCGGTTCAATGGAGAAGAGAGGTTGGGAGTTCAACTTCTGGACGCAAAATCTTATCAAATTTAACGACTTCTCATTTGATTTCAATTTGAACTTGTCGAACTATACGTCAAAGATAACCGACATGTTGCCGGAAATTCTTGAGTCGTATGAAGGAGAATTTGTTAAGACACCTAATGATTCTCGTTATGTAAACCGCGTACAATTGGGTAATGCATATGGTTCAATCTACGGTTTGCGTTACAAAGGTGTTTACCAGTATAGTGATTACGTAGAAGGACGTGAGGGCACTTCCCCCTTCGTACAAGATGCCAATGGCAACTATATTAAAGATGAGAATGGCAATCCTATGCCAATGTACTATGATTACGGCGGAATCAACTACAAGTTCCGTGGAGGTGATGCAATCTATGAAGATATAAACCATGATGGAACAATTGATGAACTTGATGTGGTATATCTCGGAAACTGTAACCCCAAACTATATGGAGGTTTCGGCTTCACATTCCGCTGGAAACAACTTTCAATCAATGCGTTCTTCAACTTCCGTACGGGCAACAAGATTGCGAACTACGCTCGCATGCGAGCAGAAAATATGTACACTAACGACAACCAGTCAATTGCGACCAACTGGCGTTGGCGTAAAGAGGGAGATTTGACTGAGATGCCACGCGCACTTTATCAGTATGGATACAACTGGATGCCGTCAGATCGCTTTGTAGAAAATGGAGACTTCCTCCGATTCAAATATTTGACATTCAACTATGGGTTTACAAAGGAAGTGTGTCAGAAATTGCACTTGCAACAACTTAACCTCTACTTAACCCTAAACAACCTATACACATGGACGAAATATACCGGTGTAGATCCTGAAATTTCGCCCAACAACTTGACCGGTATCGTAGAAGACTGGAGCTCAACACCCCGTTCACAATACTTTACGTTTGGTTTGACAGTAGGTTTCTAATCATTGAAAAAATAAAAAAATATGAATAAGATACTGAAATATTTTTCGATAGCACTCATAGGGTTAAGCGCAACATCGTGTGACGACTTCTTTGAGTTAAAGCCCCAAAATGAGATGGTGCTTGAGGATTTCTGGAAAACGGAATCTGATGTGCTATCAGTAGTGGGTAGTTGTTATCGTTCGATGCAGGAGCCGGGCTTCATGCAACGCTTGATAGTGTGGGGCGAATTCCGTTCCGATAACTGTATCCTTGGAAGTGGTGATGGTGGCGACTTGAATAATATCGCAAACCTCAATTTATTGCCTGCTAATGGTTACACATCATGGAGCGATTTCTATTCTGTAATCAATCTATGTAACACGGTAGAGCATTTTGCTCCGTTGGCATACGAGAATGACCCCAACTTTACAGAAGGTCAATTAAAAGGATATTTGGCAGAGGTAAAGGGTATTAGAGCATTTTGCTACTATACTTTGGTAAGAGCATTCCGTGATATCCCGTTCTCAACAGAGCCGGTTATTGATGATACTGTAGTGTTCCGAGTGCCACAGGCCGACCCCGACTCAATTGTAGATTTCTTGATTGACGACCTCAAAAAAATTGAGCCCTACGCAATCACAGAATGGAGCAAGGAAGAATATACCAAGGGTCGTATGACACAGAATGCTATTCGTTGTTTGATAGCAGATATGTGTTTGTGGCAAGGTCGCTATGCAGAGTCGGAAGATTATTGTAATCGAGTGCTTACAGACGGCAATTCCGAGTTCATGCTTGTAAATCCGACGAATTATAACAAGCGAGTATTCGTGGATGGCAATTCAACAGAAAGCATTTTTGAATTGCAATTCAATCGAAGCATTATACCTAACTATGCAATATGCGAGTTCTACGGAATAAGTGGCGGACGCGGACCTCAAAAGCAGATTGTTGCGTATGATTTCACAACCACCGATCTTTGGGATGAAACTGATGTACGTCAATATGATTTCTATTTTGCCGATGAGGCGGCAGGAACGTTCCCGATAAAGAAATTCGTAGCATATAGAAATGAGATTGACATTCCTACGCAGCTTCGCGAATCGAATTATGTAAATGTGGGAGATAATGCCGGAAATACCAATTGGATATTGTATCGCTTGCCCGATGTATATTTGATGAAGGCAGAGGCATTGACCGAGCAGAACAAGAATCTCGACGAGGCGTTTACGCTTGTCAAGATGGTTTATGACAGAGCAAATTCAGCATCGCCAGAAGGACTAAGCGGGTCGTATGGTAATCAAGAAGCAATGCGAGAGTTGATTCTCGACGAGCGTCAGAGAGAGTTTATGTTTGAAGGCAAGCGATATTTCGATTTGCTTCGGGCCATCAAAAAAGACCCCTCACGCATGCAGTTAATATTAAGCACATATTTGATTCCTAAATATATTACATTGGATCAAGCTACAGTTGCGTCAAAGATGAAAGATATTGATGCGCTCTATATGCCAATTAATGAGGGCGAATTGAAGGTCAATCATCAATTGAAGCAAAATCCGTTCTATGAAACGTCGAGCGATATTGATATTAAGAAGTAACTCCACAAGCAAAAGAATAACACTATGAATAAGTATTTGTTTAAATCAATGTTTATAGCGACCTTGGCTATCGGAGCCGGGTACTTGACATCATGCTCCGACGATATAGATGAAGGTTCCTATTATACATTTACGGGAGACACTGTATGCTCGTATGTAGAGGGAGATCCTCAATTCTCGATTTTTGCAGAAATGGTGCAAACGACAGGGTTGAATTCATTACTTTCGACCTACGGACACTATACATTGTTCCTTCCCAATAATGACGCATTTGAGAAATATTTCAGCGAAACCGGCATATCATTGGAAACAATGAGTAAAGAAGAAAAGCGTCAAATGGTATACAATCATATCATCAATAGCCCGGGTCGCGATTATTTATCGGAAAACTTTGAGGAAGGCGCGTTAGGAGAGCCGTCGATGTCGGACAACTTCTTAGTTGTATCATTCCAAGCTGATCCCGAATTGAGTGGATTGCAGATTTATATTAACAAGACTGTCAGAATTATTGAGCGAGATATCGAGGTTCATAATGGAGTAATCCATCTTGTGAATAATGTGATTTCACCCAATAAGGATTTTGTGTGTGATATATTGACTCAGCCTGATGTAATCGGCACAGAACAGACATTCAATCTTTTCTCAGAGGCGTTGAAGGTTACACATCTCGATGACTCATTGAGACGTACATACGACCTTAACTATGTTTGCCCGACCAGCAATGCACATATCACACAGGCCGGATGGGACTGCTTGTTGCCAAAGACAAAACGTTATGGATATACACTTTTTGTAGAGCCCGACGAAGTTTATGCAGCGCATGGTATTCATTCAATTGCCGACATGGAAGCCGTTGCACGTCAATATTATGATAATGGTTCAGACGATTATACCGATCGTAGCAATGCTCTCAATCAGTTTGTGTCATATCACATTCTTGACCGTCAGATGCCTACTAACTCATTCTTGTATTCCGGACGAAACACAGTGCCCAACTCAATGAAGGACCGTGTGGAATTCTACGAAACAATGCGTGAGTTCTATTTGATGAAAATCCAAGTAGGCTCGAAGATAAATGTTCAGAAGGATGGACGTTGCGTACAGGTAGTAGAGGCGAAGAGTAACATTGGTGGCGCCAATGGATATGTGCACTCTATCGATAACTTGTTGGTCTACGATAAAGATGTAATGGAAAATGACGTATTGAACTGTCGTATTCGTGTAGATATGTACAATATACCGCCGGAACTCACCAATAATAATATTCGTTGGCAATTAACCGAGGTAATACCTGATGGCGCATCGGCACGCACAATTCCTCACGATTTCTGCGCTAAGTACTTATCGTTCACTCCGGAGACCGAAATCATAATGTGGGCATCAGAAGGATGGACTATGTATCAAGCCGATGAGTTGAAGTTGAATGGGTGGTATGACTTTACGTTGCGTCTGCCAACCGTGCCTCCCGGCAACTGGGAAGTGCGAATTGGATATTCACGCGTATGGTGGCGTGGAATCGCACAATTCTTCCTCGATGGCGTAATCCAAGGTATCCCGGTGGATTTGCGTGTTGAGGGAGCCGATCCACGAGTAGGTTGGGTAGCAGATACGGGAGGTCCCGAAGATAAGGAAATTGATAAAGCGATGCGAAATCGTGGCTATATGAAGGGCCCGGCATCGGCAATCAATTATCATTACAATTCAGTGCTACGTCACGACCAGGCATATTTGCGCGTTATAATCGGCAACTTGAGTGTGCAGGAATATGGCGCTCACTATTTGCGAGCAAAGAATGTGTTATCGCCCGGAAATGAGTACAACGGCGACTTGATAGAGTTGGTACCCGTTTCATTGATAGAATATGAAGACATTTATTAATCCATCACCCTATTAACAGAATTAATATATGAAAAAGTCAAGAATATTAATCGGATTGCTCGCCATAGCCGGGGTCATGACCTCATGCTCTGAGGAGTGGGACAATCACTATGAGCAGTCGGAACAGACGGCAAAGGAATCGGTGATGGAGTTAATCCAAGCCGAGGCCCAGCTATCGACATTCGCTCAGATGCTTGAAATCTCGGGATACGATGATTTATTGGCATCGTCGCAGACCTTTACAGTGTTTGCCCCGATCAATGAAGCTCTTACAGAAGTAGACCTTGAGGATGTCGCAGCAGTAAAACGTATAGTTTTAAACCATATTGCCCGTTTCAATAATTCAACCGCATTGGGAGAAACAGAAACAGTGAAGATGTATAATGGCAAGCGTTTCGGATTTGAAGGAAATACCTTTGGAACCGCAGCGGTGTTGGATGCCGATATCATAGCTCACAATGGTATATTACACATATTGGCAGACCAAATACCATATTCATACAATCTCCGCGAATACATTGATGTTCATGCTTCGACATCAAAGATTGCAGAATTTATCGCACTTTACGACACTCGCGAAATGGATTTGGAAGCATCACGTCCAATTGGAGTAGATGCAAATGGTGCAACGGTGTATGACTCTGTGATGTATGATTATAATCCGGTGTTGCAACACCCGTGGTATGGTATTGGAGATATCGCAGATGAGGACTCCTTGTTCTCGATGATAATCCCCGACAATGATGCGTGGGACAAAGCGTATGAGCGTATTCGTCCGTACTACAATGTATACGATAAAGATGCCGCTATCGCAGATTCAATCGCAGATGTACAAACCAAGTTGGCCATCGTCAATGATTTGGTTTATCGTCGAGTGATAGAAAATCCGGCAACGGAGGTAGATTTGTGGTCAACTCGAGGAAGTGAAGTTGTAGACCCGACAGAGCTTTTCGGAGGAACCGTGAAAGAGGGAGCATCAAATGGTGTGATGTATCTTGCATCGGAACTTAAATATGACAATGTAGCGACATGGAACAAGTTGCTCGAAGTAGAAGGGGAGGAGCAAGAAGGCCGTCAGGCAGCAGCATCGAGTGTGATATACACTCGTTCGGTAGGTTCCGACAACATTCATTATGATTCAATTAGCGAAGCTCGATATATAGAAGTAGTATCCACGGGTTCAACAGCAACACAACCGGGTGTTACACTAACAATTCCAAATGTGTTGTCGGCTGAATATGATATTTACGTATCATTTGTTCCAGCCACAGTCACCGATACACTCAGTATAGAAAAGACTCGTTTGGTGTTCTCTTTGACATATATGCAAGCCAATGGTCGCAATAAAACAGTGACTTATCGCGACCAGAAGGGCACGAAGTATGTTACGAATGACCGTGAGATGACGTGGATGAAGGTCAATGATGAGCCTGTAGCATTCCCGGTATCAAATTATTATGATATGCTATGGTTGATAGATCCGTTGCACACAACTAATGATAGGGTCAATACAACAAAATTGCTTATAAAGACAGATGTAGCCAACGCAGAGTTCAACCGCAATGAGATGGTGCGAAAATTCCGCATAGACCGAGTAGTGTTTGTGCCTATCAAAAAATAAACGACCACTATGAAACAATCATATAAAACATCCAAAAAGATGCTTCGACCGGTGATGTATGCATCGGTGGCAGCAATCCTCGGTATCGGCATGCCGACTACCATGCAGGCACAAGAAACATCAACACCGCCTCAAGAGGCAGTCTCAGCGAATACTTTAGGGGGTCAGGTGCTTGATTTGTCGACAGGAATGCCGTTGCCCGGCGCGCGTGTAACAGTAGTAAACTCGCAAGCGATGGCGATGACCGACGATAATGGTAAATTCAGCTTGGAACTACCCAAAGGAGCTACCACATTGATGGTCGCCGCCCCCGGTTTTGCAGAAATCTATGTGCCAATCAGAGGCGAGAAAGATTTGACAATCAAGTTGTCCTCACCAATGGAGAGTGATATCTATAAAAATGCGTTGACCGCCGATACGCACAATGATCGTACAGAATTTGCAATCGGTCAGACTGTAGCCGACAATTCGGTTGCCGACCTACAAGGTGATTTGTATTCAATCTCGCGTTCGGGTATGCCCGGTGCCGGTCACGTAGTATTTGTAGAAGGTTTACACTCTATAAATTCATCGTCGCAGCCTCTCTATGTAGTGGATGGTGTGGTGTGGACTACATCAGAGGATAATGCATCAATTCTTGATGGTCACTACAACAATCCCTTAGCGCTAATTTCACCTGATGATATTGCCAATATCTACGTAATGAAAAATGGCACAGCTATCTATGGCTCGAAAGGTGGAAACGGAGTAGTAATTATAGAGACGAAACGAGCTAAAACCGAAGCGACTGAAATAGAGGCATATGCACGTGTAGGATGGCGCTCTATAACAAAGCAAATCCCAATGATGGATGCCAACCAGTATCGTATTTATGCATCCGATATTATTAAGGATAAATATGATGACCAGCTGACCATCGACCGCTTGGGCTTCTTGAATGATGACCCGACATCATCACAATATTATGACACGCACAATAATACCAATTGGATGGACCTTGTGTCGCGTGACGGAGTGATGATGAACTACGGAGTAAGTGTGAAAGGTGGCGACGACCGTGCTCTTTATATGTTCTCATTAGGCTATACCAAAAATGAGGGTTCAATAAAGGAGACATCGTTTGACCGCATCAACGTACGCTTTAACTCCGACATTAATTTGTGGCGTGGCTCGACGTTGCGTTTCGATATAGCATATGCTCAAGATAATTTCGAGTTGCACGATGATGGGTTGAATGCATATTCGTCGCCCTATTATATTTCGATGATTAAGTCACCGCTCTATCACCCCAATATCTTAGCGCTTGACGGTTCGTTGACATCAAAATATGCCGATAAGGATGAGTTAGATGTAACCAACCCAATGAATATACTTGATTTGGGAATCGGAGAGAGTCGCAACTATCGCTTCAATCTCAATGCAGCACCACGCTATAAATTTAACGATGCATTGACTGCAGAAGCTCTTATCGCGTATACTTTTGATAAAGAGAAGGAAAATTCATTTGTACCCGACTATGGTGTAGATGAGCGAGATTTCTATAATCAAAATGGAGAAATCTATGCCGAGAGTCGCAACGTGGTTAAGAATTTGATGAATCGTCACACAACATTTATCGGTGATATTCATTTATTCTACAATCCATTGCGAGGTATAGAACATAACTTGTCGCTTACCGGAGGATTCCGTTATCAAAATGATACATATATCACATCTTGCGGAGAAGGTCACAATACCCCGTCGGATTTTATTAATGACCTTGGGAATACTTCATCATCGCTACATTTTGTGTCGGGTCGCGACCTTGAATGGCGAAATCTTGCATGGTATGTTTCGGGAGAATATGCGTTCAAGCAGCGTTATATATTGAATTTTGATGCTGTGATGGAAAGCAACTCACGTTTTGGCAAGCAAGCCGAAGGTGCAGTAAATATTGCCGGAGTGCCTTGGGCATTCTTCCCTTCAGTATCAGCCGCTTGGTTGATGTCGTCGGAAAAATGGATGCGCGATGTTAATTTCATCAATATGTTGAAATTGCGCACAAGCTACGATATAGCAGGAAATGATAAGATTCCATTTTATGCTGATAGGACCTATTTTGCATCCAAGGAATTGGGTAATGGAGGATTTGGTTACGTTATATCCAACATTGGAAACGATCGCTTGAAATGGGAAACAACCGGCACATGGCGAATCGGCTTTGATGCCAGCTTGTTTAACAACCGATGGACAATGTCGTTTGACTACTATACATCTAAGACCGGCGATATGTTGATTCAGAAGCAAGCTCAAGATGTAGTAGGCTTGAAATACTATTGGAGCAATAGTGGCGATATGACCAATAAAGGTATTAATTTCTCAACTACAGTGCGAGCATTGAATTTCCGCGATTGGAAACTTGATATCGGTGCTAATGTGGGTCACTACAAGAATAAAGTAACATCACTTCCAGAGGGACAGATTTTAACCGATATCTGCGGTGGTCAGGTGTTGACCGCAGTAGGCAATCCGGTAGGAGTGTTCTACGGCTATGAGTCGGATGGTGTGTTCTCGACAGTAGCAGAATCACAAGCAGCAAATCTCGCAATTCGCAATGACGACGGTTCATTAACCCCGTTTACAGCCGGCGACATGCGCTTCAAGGATAATGTGAAAGATGGAGTAATTGATGAAAAGGACCGCAAGATAATCGGCGATCCGAATCCCGATTTGTTTGGTAACTTCAATTTCCGCTTGACATGGAAGAATCTTACACTCGGAACGGTGTTCACATATTCCCTTGGCAACGATGCCTACAACGCACTCCGAGCCAATCTTGAATCAGGAAGCGATATTTTCAACCAGACCACTGCGATGCTCAATCGTTGGGTAGCAGAAGGACAGGTGACCGACGTGCCTCGCTCCGTTTACGAAGACCCGATGGGGAATGCACGCTTCTCAAATCGCTGGATTGAAGATGCAAGCTATTTGAAATGGAAATCATTGTCGATAGATTATAAAATTCCAATCACATCACCCTACATTCAAGGTGTAACCCTTTCGTTTGCAGTGAACAATCTATGTACTTGGACCAAATATCTCGGACCGGATCCGGAGTTTGCGTTTGGCACATCACCATTGTATCTCGGAATTGATGCCGGCATGGTGCCACAAGCACGTGAATTTAACTTTGGCGTGAAGGTTAACTTATAAGAAAGGGAGTCACACATATCAGAAAATAAACATAGAAGAAAAGAACCACATGAAAACAGTAAAATATATAGTAATGATGGCAGTAGCGGGGATGATGTCCGTTGCAGTCAGCTCATGTGAAGATATGCTTGATACAAAGTCGGACGATTATATCTTGGAAGAAGATATGCACTTGGATTCGGCTAAGGACTCGCTTTATTCCGTGATGGGAATTTTGGCGCAGCAGCAATTATTGGCTGAGCGATATGTTCTCTTTGGAGAGCTCCGAGGCGACCTTGTAGAGGTGCCATCGACAGCCAACTATTCGTTGCAAGAGATCTCACAATTCAATGTTACGGCAGAGAATGCATATTTGTCGCGAGCAGATTATTATAACGTGATAAATAACTGTAACTATGCCATCGCGCGTATGGATACAACGATAGAGTTGCACAACAATAAGGTGATGATGTCGGACTATGTAGGTATCCGTTCGATTCGAGCATGGACGCAGATGCAGGTAGCGCTCAATTTTGGAGAGTTGACATGGTTCACAGAACCAATCACCACGGTAGATGGCGCAAATACCAATTATCCTGTATTACCCTTTGACGCAGCCCTCGACAAAATTCTTGCCGATATAGAGCCATATATAGGCATGGATGTTCCCAATTTCGGCAACATCGGAGATTATAACTCAACAGAGGCATTTGTGCGTCCGACGTTGATAGCCGCCGATATTCATCTCTACAAGAATAATTATGAAGTAGCTGCACAGCTATATTATAATTATATAGATTATTACAACAAGTATATCACCACGGAGTATGCCACTCGATGGAGCAATAATACACGTACGGGAGTTTGGGGAAATAATGCTACAGCGTATAAGAGTGAAGTAATTTCTCGCATCCCATTCTCAAATGATGCCGATGCTTATCGCGACGACCTCATAAACAAGACATATTCGTTGGTGCCTCAGATGTTGCCGGCAAAGCATTTCATAAAAAATATGGAAGAGGCATTGCATTACTATGCAGATGGCGAAAACTCAATATTGGTAACCGGAACGTTTGAAGGAGACCTTCGCGGTATGGCAACGTTTGCCGACAGTAAAGGAGACTTCGCAGGAGCTTATGGTTATACACATGCACACGACGACCAGCAGGATATTTTGATTACAAAATATTTTAATAATGGCGAAACAGCATGGGTGACCAATCCGGACAATGAAATGTTTGACTCTCAGTCGCCCCGTCATTTACATTCAATCCCGACGTATCGCACCCCGTCGCTCTATCTACGCTATGCAGAGGCAATCAACCGCGCCGGCAAACCATCGGTAGCGTTTGCAGTTATGACAACGGGCTTGAAGCGTGAAGTAATGGCTGATTCAACTCGCGTAATGCAGTGGGAATTACAAGGAGAGCCGTATGTCAATTTCGACAATAGTAAGTATGATGCAAACTACGGCACAGCGATGCGAGGTCGCGGTTATGGAATTCGCTTGACAAAGAGTGGATATTTAATTCCTGAATTTGACAATTTGAATGACTCAATCGAGTGGGTAGAAAATGAAATTCTTCAAGAAATGGCAGCTGAAACTTGCTTTGAAGGAAATCGCTTCTTCGACTTGATGCGAGTGTCGCACCACCGTGTTGACCACCCGGCGTTGATGGTAGAGAAAATATCAAGCCGCTTTGAAAATCCGACGGCAGCCGCCGCAGTTCTCTCTAATCCGGAGAATTGGTGGATTAAATAAGATTGTTGATAAACAATAGCTATTTTATAACGAAAGTCCTCCTGCGAGCAATTGCGGGAGGACTTTCTCTTTGTTTTTAATATCAGATAAATCCCTGATTGTTAATGGAAAGATGCTGATTATGAGATTTGTTAATGTTGCGAAGAGTATAATGATTTACATCTTTTTTTTACCGTTTAAGTGGTTTTTGGAGTTATTGTAGCGAAAAATGACGCAAATGTATATTGCTTTAGTGTTACAGGTGTGATAAATTTGTATTTAAACAAACTAACATAAAATAAACACTAACCCTAACAAACAACATTATGAAAAAAATTTACGCATCGCTCATGGCAACATGTGTTGCAATGAGTGGCTTACAAGCACAAGCCGAAGCACCCAATTGGGACCATCCCGGAAGTTGGCAATTGTTTGAACAAGCGAATCAATTCCTACCGGTATCGAATACTCGACCTATAGTTGCAGATTTTACAAATGATAACCGCTTTGATGTTTATTATGGCGGTGGTGATGATTGGGTTGATATGTTTAATGTGCCAGGTTGTTGGCCATGGCCGTTCCTTTCATTGATGTATGTACAAACAGAAGAGGGAAACTTCAACTGTTTCAGTACATTCCCTGAATACAAAGAAACAAGACCGGAAGAGAGAGTGACCGATGTGCCGGCTGTAGATGAACAAGGGAATCCAATTTATGATGAAGAAGGAAATCCCGTATACGTGACCGAGATAGTAGATGTTGATTACTATCAACAACGCGATCCGGAAAGTGGCATTATCCCGGGTATGCGTCAAAACTATGCTATTTTTGACTATAACAACGACGGATTGCTCGATATGTATATGGTGATGGTTGTTAACAGTAATGACTATGGGAAAGAGTATCGCGGACAATTACCATTTATCCAGCAAGGAGAAAATAACTGCTATTTCGGTGCGTTCCTATATAGGAATAATGGTAATGGCACATTTACAATGATTGATAATCACGGATTGCCTATTTTCCGCCCGGATTCAAATGCCGATTTTGGTCAGCGTTTGTACAATCACACATTTGCAGTAGGCGATTACGACCGTGATGGATATGTGGATATAGCAATCTGCGGTAAGGGAGTAAATAAAGTATCAGGTGAAGCATATCGAGTTTCAAAACTATTCCACAATATGGAAGGTACGGGTCAATTTGAAGAGGTATTTATTGCCGAAACAAAGGGAGGCGCATATGGAGAATCAGTGAATGGTGATTCTGAATTTGAAATCCCCGGAGGATTCCTTCCCATCAGTGGAAACGTAAGATTTGCCGACTTGAATAATGACGGCTGGCTCGACCTTCTATGGGTAGGTTATGGTAAAGTGTGCTATGACCCGAAATGGCAAGCACTCGGAGTCAACAACTTGAGCCGAATCTACTTGAATCAAGAAGATGGGAATGGCGGACGTAAGTTTGTCGATGTAACAGAAGCCGATCAGTTTATCTGCTCACGTTCAGGTGCATTTGATGTGTATCCAAATACAGAGAGCGGTTATTTGGATATTATTGCGGGTGGTTACGTAGATAACTTGGGTTGGATTATGCGTGGCTATACCAATATGGCAGCTGATAGCGAACAGGTGTATGGCGAAGGTTATGATTTGAATCTCGGTAGTGGCTTCGACCCGACAGGGAAAGAGGACTATCGACCGTTGCTTCGCGACTTTAATGCCGATGGATATGTCGATATTTATTTGGATCGTTGCGATAACAATAACATCTATTATGGGAATCTCGGTGGCACATATGAGAAAGAATGTGATTATTTAAATATCCGTGACTTCTCGGAAACATCAGGCGCATGCCCGGCGGATTTCAATGGAGATGGTAACACTGACCTTTTCATAACCGGATGGGCATGGCAAGAAGGTAGAGAATACCAGTATATCAGAAATACCGATAGTGGTGGCGGTCATGGTGCATCTGCAGTGATGTATGAAAATCAATGGGAAGAAAAACCTGAAGATATCGCAGCACCGACCAATGTTCACGCAGTGATAGAAGATGGCCTATTGACAGTGACTTGGGACGATAATGGAGACTATACATGTGCCTATAACGTGTATATTGAAACTCCCGACCGTGGTGTAGTAAGTGTAGTAGCTGCCGACCCCGTAACAGGTTTCGTACGTAATACAACCGATCGCCACGTAGCAATTCGTCCGGAAGTAGGATCATATTCAATTCCTGCAACAGCAGAAAAAGGTTATAAGGTAGGTGTTCAAGCAATCAGCCTTATCAATGAAAAATATACGGCATTTGTGTGGTCGGAAGAGGATTTAAGTTCTGTAGGTTCAATTTTGGCAGAATCAACCGAAGTTGAGGTATCAGTAGAAGGCGATGTTGTAGTCGTAAATGCCGATGCAACAGCAGAAGTTAAAATCGTAGATATGTTGGGTCGCACAGTTGCAACCGGCATGACCAACACAGCAATCAATGTAGCTAACAATGGCGTTATGCTAGCAGTTGTAAATGGTAAAGTTGTTAAGTTCGTTAAGTAATGTTTTAGTATATTGTGGAGGAGGTCGCAATTACATAGGGGTTGCGACCTCTTTTATTTCTCCAGAAGATGGGGTGTAATGAAAAGCAATCAATAAGATAGGGATAAAATCTATGCACTATTTTTGCTCAACAAATAGGAGCTGGTAGAGGAATAGAGTTGCATAAATGGGGCAAAAAGTGTAATATTGAGCCAATAAGGGGGATATTGCAGTCTAATTTGTTGAATAAAATAGGAGGTTTGTTGAAAATCGGGGGGCGAGTATGAATTTGGCTCAAAATTTTGTAAAGTTTTGATTAATTTTGTAGTCGAAAAGAAGAGGAGTTTTAATATAAAGAATTTTTGGATTTGAATTCCCATAAACATCGTGAAGGAAAGAAAACTAAACTAAACACAAACAGAAAACATTATAGATAGATGAGATTACGAGGATTAGTAAGCGCGATTGCAATAGCTATTATTGGCGTGATGCCAATGGTGGCATATAATGTCAGTGGAGTAGTCGCAGATGAGGCGGGAGAGCCGTTGATGGAGGCCGGTGTTAGATTGCTGGCAGCAAAGGATAGCTCGTATGTAAAAGGGATAGCATCGGACCTTGACGGGAAATTTACGCTAAAGAATATCAACAAAGGTCGCTATATCCTTGAAGTGGCATATGTAGGCTATAATAAAAAATTTCAAGAGATATCAGTTGCCAATAAAAATGTAAATGCGGGAACAATCACACTAACTACAGCATCACACATACTAGATGAGGCGACAGTAACGGCTGTAAAAACGCCTATAAAGGTGATGGAGGATACGATTGAATATAATGCCGATTCATATAAGACGCAGCCCAATGCCGTAGTGGAGGATTTGTTGAAACGTTTGCCCGGAGTGGAAATAGATGCTGATGGCAAGATTACAGCCAATGGAAAAGAGGTTACCAAGATATTGGTTGACGGAAAGGAATTTTTCTCCGATGACCCCAAAGTAGCGTCGAAGAATTTGCCGGTGAATATGGTGTCGAAGTTGCAAGTAGTGGAACGCAAAAGTGACTTGGCGCGTATGACCGGAGTAGATGACGGAGAAGATGAAACAGTCATCAATTTGACCGTTAAGCCTGGAATGAAAAATGGTTGGTTTGGTACGGCAGAGGCCGGATATGGTACCGATGACCGCTATCAAGTGACATTTAATGTCAACCGCTTCTGGGATGGCAATCAGATTACATTTATCGGTTCGGCCAACAATACCAACGACCTTGGCTTTACAGATGGGAATGGCAACCGCTTTCGCCGATTTGGTGGTGACCAAGGAATCAATGAGTCGCAAACGTTTGGTGTCAACTTCAATGTAGGCAAAGAAGAGATAATCCGTGTGGGCGGTAATGTGATGTATTCACATTCCGACAAGGAGAGCATGAGTCGTCAAAATCGCGAGTATTTGCTCGAAGACCCCTATACCCAAAATTCATTGACAGAGTCGCAGAATAAGGGACACAATTTGCGTACAGATTTCCGCATAGAGTGGAAACCGGACTCATTTAACACACTCGATGTGCGACCATCTTTCTCCTACAATCAAAATGATTCGTGGTCGGATGCAATTTCAGTGTCGCAGGGTAAAAACAGCTCGTTGAATCGTTCGATGTCGGAAGGGAAATCGTATGAGGCCGGCGGTCGTATCATCTACAATCATAATTTTGCCAACCATAGAGGTCGCTCGTTCTCAATGTTTGTGAATTATCGCATGAGCAATGTCAGAGAGTATGAGGATAGCTATGTGTACAATAAGTTTTTCCAGTTTAATGATTCAATAGATGAGTATGACCAATGGATAGATAATAAGACTTGGACAAACCATGTCAGCGGTCGATTTACGTGGACCGAGCCATTGGGCGATGTTAAGAATGGTCATTTCTTGACAGTGGGATATTCAGCAAATATGCGCTGGAACAATGCCGATAAGTATGTGTTTGAGGATCGTAATTTGGAGCATTATACTGAAGCCGATAGAATTTGGCACTATATGCTCAACGGAGAGGAACACACATTTGCACAGCCGATAATTGACCTTGCTAATTTTGAGTTAAGCGATTCGTTGACCAATCGCTTCCGCAATAGCAACTTCCAGCAGGATATCCGAATCGGATATAAAAAGGTGTCAAAGACCTTTACTTTGGATGCGGGAATGTCGATTGTACCAATCAAGAGTAAAAGTAATAATTTGACCAATCCTCAGAAGAATGTACCGTCGCGCACGACGTGGAATTATGCTCCGTTCTTGCGTTTCAGATATAAGTTGGGAGAATCAACGACAATGAATATTGATTATTCGGGTCGCAGTTCCCAGCCGTCGATGTCGCAGTTGCAACCGGTAGCGGATTATAGTAATCCGTTGAACGTGGTGCAAGGTAACCCGGACTTGGTCCCGTCGTTCAACCACAATATTCGCTTGCGTTATCAAACATTTGATATGGAGTCGCAGCGTTCAATAATGACGATGTTTGATGCCCGCGTCACACAAAATTCAATTATTTCAAAGACAATATTTGATAATCAGACAGGTGGTCGCTACACTACCTATGAGAATGTTAACGGCATTTGGGATGCTCGATTGATGAATATGTTCTCACAGCCATTGCGCAACAAGGTGTTTTCATTCAATAATCATCTATTCGTCAATTATAATCGTCAACTTGGCTACAACAACGGCGAGCGCAATGTTTCGAATACGTTTATGATAGCAGAGTCATTCTCGATAGCATATCGTCCCGATGATTTGGAACTTGAATTGCGCCCGATGTATAATTACCAAACTACGCGCAACTCAGCGTCGTCAATGTCGTCGACAAATTTGCATCGCTATGGTGGCAGTTTTAATGGGACGTGGTACACACCGATAGGAATTATATTGAGCACAGACTTGACCTATTCAGACGCGACCGGCTATGCTGCAGGATATGATAGTGAATCATGGATGTGGAATGCATCGATTTCTTATCAGTTCCTCCCGGGCAAGAAAGCAACGCTCATGTTAAAGGCCTACGACTTGTTGCAACAGAAGAAGGATATCTCGCGTTCGGTGACAGCAACGTATATCGACGATACTCAATTCAATGCGTTGACGCGCTACTTTATGCTAACGTTTACGTATAAATTCAATACATTTGGAGTGGGCAATCAGCCGGAGGGACGCGATCAACGCGGTCCCGGCGGTCCCGGTGGTCCCGGTGGTCCCGGTGGTCCCGGCGGCGGAAGATAAAATTTTGGGAATCAAGAATAGATCGGACTTTCATAAATTGGGAGTCCGATTTTTTTGATATGGGAGTAGGAGATGTCGGTGGCGAATAGGAATTTCGATGGGCGACTTGTGAAATAGTGTTAAAAAATAGAGGTGGAAGAGAGATGAACGGTGGAGTTTGCTTAACTTAGTGTTATGAAATGAAACAAAGCGGGCATAAATGAGATGAAGCAGTTTGAGCTTGGAAAACGACATAAATTGTGCGGCGAGATAAGGGTGAACAAATTGTTTGCCGGAGGAGACTCGCAAAGCGCGTTGTGCTATCCGTTGAAGGGGGTTTGGCGTAAAGGAGAAACCCGCCGAGGAGATGGCGCAACGTGTCAGTTTGTCATCACTGTGCCCAAGAAGCGATTACGCCATGCCGTGGACCGAGTAGCGGCGCGACGCAGAATTCGCGAAGCCTATCGATTGACACATGGGAGGATTGAGGCAGAAAGCCGAGCCATTGGAAATGAAGAGGAGTTGATAGATGTGGCATTTATTTATGTGGCGAATAAAGTGTTGCCGTCGGTCAATATTCATGCTGCGATGGCGCGTTTGCTCGGAAAGATATATAAATTATCGCAAAAGAAGACCGATGGGGGTGTTGGAGATGTTGAGCCGAGGGGTTAGCATAGTATTGTCGTTGCCGATACATTTCTATCGCTATTGTATCTCCCCGATGTTGCCGGCAAGTTGTCGGTTCACCCCAACCTGTTCGCAGTATGCGTTGGAAGCGTTGCGCAAGCATGGCCCGATAAAAGGGTTGTGGTTGACGATACGTCGAATTTCTCGCTGTCACCCATGGGGAGGTAGCGGATATGACCCTGTCCCGTAGAGAATTATCAAGAATGGATATAACCGGAATAAACAGCCATTGCCATGATAGGGAAGCCGGATTACTAACCTTGAGTTTGGGGGAGTATCGCGACTATGAAGCATCTGCCGGACAACGATTGGTGGTAGGGTTGCACCCGTGGGACACCGAGGGATGGGAGTTGCAGCGATTGAGAGAAGAACTTTCGGTTGCGATATCCGATAGTCGCGTAGTGGCAATTGGGGAGGTTGGAATCGATCCGTTGCGAGGAGCCGAGGTAGCATGCCAGGAGGAGTTACTGCGTGAGCAGTTGACTATAGCGATAGAGGCAGGAATGTCGGTGATATTTCATATAGTGCGTCGCTATGATATATTGATGAGGTTGCACAAGGAGATGCGACCTGTTGTGGCATGGGGTGTGCATGGATTTAGGGGAAATGAAGAGGTGGCGCGGCAGTTGGTTAAAGCCGGGATTTATATTTCGGTGGGGATGAAATTTAATGCTGAAGCGGTGAAGTTGATACCGGGGGAATTGTTGTTGCTTGAGACCGATGAATTGCCGGAAGAGCGAATAGCAGAAGTAGTGGAGAAGGTAGCGGCAGCGCGAGGCGAGTCGCCGGAGAGATTGGCAGCACTGGCACGTGACAACCGCGCAAGATTTCTCGCAAATCGAAAGTAGACTGTACCACTAACCAATCTGCTCATCCCAACCGATTGGAATCCCGGAAAAAATTTGAAAATTTGCCATAACATTTGCATATTAGATGAGAATTTTATACGTTTGTAAAAGAGGTCATTAATTCTCAATCCGCTCTCCGCAATGTATAATAAACCTAACATAATAACTTCCTCCGGCAAGGGGCATATCGCAACAGAATTTTGTACTCTCGCCAACTTAAGGCCTTGGCTTAGAGGAGTTATAGCAATCTGTTGCATGTTCATGTTTAATTTCGACATTGTGGCTAAAGAAAGCAACCCATATTTCGAGGAGGGGGTTGAAGTTACGGAAAGTTTAAATGAAATGATTTCCGATGCGGATAGAGATGGAAGATGGAGCGGAGATAGAGAATATGTATGATGCCGAAGGGACATTGCGACAGAGGAAACATATTGGCAGTGACGACACCGAAATTGCCGTTACCGACTACAGCGGAGTATGGGAATTCAAGAATGGCGCACTCTCTCGCATCAATATCCCCGGGGGATATATACAAGGGGATAGTGTTTACTTCTATATTGCCGACCAACAGGGGAATATTCGACAGGTGTGGAACGCCTCGACCGGTCAGACCGTTCAGGACAACCATTACTACCCCTATGGCGCAATGTTCGGGGAATCGGCGGCAGTGGAATATGTCAATGCAATGTCGACGAATTTGGCTGGAAGTTCCGTCAATCCGTATCGCTATGGCGGGAAAGAGTGGTTGATGCAAGAGGGATTGAACTACTACGACTTTGCAGCGCGTCAGTATGACCCGACGACAGGTCGCTTCATTCACCCCGACCCGTTGAATGGCAAATACCCCCACCTTTCCTCCTACCTCTATTGTGCCGGCAATCCCATCAACGCCACCGACCCAACGGGAATGGAATTTATAATAGACAAATTATCCCCCGAAGAAAAAGCTAAATTTGAAGAGAATGTAAATCTGCGTCCAGAATTAGCCTCTTTATATGATTTTATAGCGAATGCACCAGAAGTTTTTGTTGTAGAATATGTAGAAAATATTGTAGAAAATTCAGTTGAGGGGAAAGAAGAGACTGCCGTCATGTCAGTTCGTCCAGGAGAATCCGAAAATGAATACATCCTATCTTTATCAAAAAATCCAACACCTTCTGATTTTAGTTTTGCAGAAGATTTATTCCATTGCTTCCAACATTGTAATTTCTCGGAATATACTGATTCACACAACTTTGAATATGAAGCTCAAGTATTTGCCTGCATTACAATAACGACCAATGCGCATGGTGCTCATCCTGATTTGCCATTTTTTAATTCTATGATTTCTTATTTGGGCATTGATTATTTTTATTATCCTCCAGAATTCAATCAAACATTAAATAGCAATGAGTTTCTTTCATTTTATCTGACTCAATCAAAAGATTTTGTTGATTATAATGAAAAATTCGACAAAGGGAATAGTAATTATCGAACAGAAACGAAATCGGCACCCTTTTCCTTGCTAAAATTTTATGAACTTTATAAATCCAAATAGGTATGAGAATGGGACGGATTTTTTAATTGATAATATTATTCGTGTTTTTTAGCGGAATAATAAATATCTCTTATGCAGAATCAATCTATCGCAATAGCGGTACATTGTATGAACAAAATAGAGGCGCAGCTGAAATTATTAGATACAATGTTTATGAATATATCTGTGATTGCCTTGGTAAGGATGTGCTTGAGGGTGTGATTAATGAGAATAATTCTTGTTTATTCCTCAGAATTTTTTACAATCCGGATGGGAATCTTAATAAGATAATGACAAACAATATGCGTGTCTCATTTTTCTCTGGAAAAGAGTGGGAATCCATATTTGATTATCTACATGATTTACCGCCATTGCCCCTGCCCAATTGTCTTACATATATAAATCTTTATCCCTATGCCATTTATACTAAAGATACAATTATAAATAGTGCGCATCAATCTATAATTGATTTTTCAAAAATGTTTAATCCTGTCGCATTATGTCCAAATGTGACAGGAGCTAATACTGAATTGAACGCTGACAACGTCAAACCATTTGATATTCTTGAGAAGAAGCTATATAACTATAAATCTTTTTATCGTACTGAGCATCCGGATTCATTGTTCGGACTAATGAGATGGGAAGAGGTGAAGCGTCGCTATCATGATGCATTAAAATCCGGAGAATATAAAGAAAAACCGCGCATCTGGGACCAGATATATGACTGCGAATTCGACAACGAGGGATACAATTGGAAGAAAATTCCTATTAAAAATTACTCGGTCAATATTCAAGTCCCCATTGGCTCAAAGACAACAGTTGCAACGGATTCGCTATCAGCGATGGTAGACTTTTCTGATTCTACTTATGTAAATATCCAATATACCAAGGGAGATGAGTGGACAAAACTATACGAAACCGAAACAAACCCTCGCAAACGTCAGATTTATAGCAATGTTGTCACCGAAAAATATCTGCTATCATCGGGAGACTTTGAACTCGATGGGAAAATGATATATTGGCAAAGGATAAGATATCGGTATGGGGTGACTATAACCCTTTACACTTCTGCGAAAGATAATCTCACAAAATATTATTCAACAGTAATAGCCCCTATTACTGTGGTGTTGCGTCCAAAGTTCAAAACGATATATTTGAACGACGATGGATATTGATTCCCAAGCCGTGGGTAACAGAGATGTTTCATGGAGAATATTACGAGCCGTATAATGACATAAATTCCAATAAATACCAATGAAATGCTGTAAAGATATATTGATTAATCAGCGAGGCGGGGAGGTGACTATGGTGTAGCGCCTCCAATATCTCTGACAATATTGATAGGTTTTAGTTATATATTTCCATGTAATCAGAAGCATATTGAACTATTGCGTGGTTGAGTAATTTTTCCAAGGGAGTTATATAAGTTCCTTGGAATTTTGTATCTTTACACGTGGAAAAAATGAAATATAGGAAAAGCATGGTATCGCATAATATAACAGAAGAAGAATTGAAAGGGAAACGGCGAATCTTGTTTGTGTGCTTGGGCAATATATGTCGGTCCCCGGCTGCAGAAGGGATTATGAAAAGTATCGTTGAAGCGGAAGGGGCAGTCGATTTTACCATAGATTCAGCCGGAACGGCTCGTTATCATATCGGAGAATTGCCCGACCATCGTATGCGTATCCATGCCCGTCGCCGTGGTATTGAACTCGACCATCATTGTCGCCAAGTCACATCGATAGATTTTGACGATTTCGACTTCATAATCGGAATGGACGACAGCAATTTGGCAAATTTGCGTCGAATAGCACCATCACCTGAGGCGGAACGTAAGATATTGGCGATGAGCGCGTTTTTCAATAAATCAACCCATTATGACTATGTTCCCGACCCTTACTACGAGGGCGCGGAGGGATTTGAGTTGGTGCTCGATTTGCTCGAAGAGGGGTGTAGAAATCTATATAAAGCGGTCTGCGAGCGATGAAAGAGGTGATTAAAGGGATATTATCGGCAATCGTCGCGTTGGCAATGCTTTCATCGGTGAGCTCGTGTGGCGGAAATGAAGAAGAGCAGGAGGCAGCGGCAAAAGCGCGCGAGCGAGAATTGGAGCTTGCGCAGTTGAGCGAGACGATGCGTCCGAATCATCATTTCAAGCAGCCCTATGAGTGGAAATTGGATTCAATGCCCCCGGGAGGGAGAAAGATACTAATAAATTCGGTTGGGGGAACGCTCGGCAGGGTGTTCAACGATTCAAATCATTTGCAGATAAATGCGAGTAAGGCGGTTGGGATTCGTCCGATACTCGGGCCGGAAGATGTGTGGCACGCACGCAAGCCGTTGGTCAAGATCGAGTCAAACCGGGATTATTATGTTGATGAATTGCGCCATTCGATGCCCTATTTGGTTCCGGAGGCTGCACGGTTGCTCCAAGATATAGGTAGAGGATTTAACGATTCGTTGGCATCGCGTGGCGGTGGAGCATATCGTATAAAAGTCACCTCAGTGTTGCGCACGCCGGTGACGGTGAAGAAGCTACGTAGCCGCAATGTAAATGCAGTAGCGACGTCGGCCCACCTCTATGGCACAACTTTTGATATATCGTATGCGAAATTTATATGCGATAGTGACACATTGCCACGGACTCAGGAGGATTTGAAAAATCTACTTGCCGAGGTGTTGCACGATTTGAGAAAACAGAACAGATGTTATGTCAAATATGAACGTAAGCAAGCGTGTTTCCACATAACGGCACGTCCGCAAGGTTCACACTCTAAAAAATAACCGGGTATGGCAGACGATGATATGACAATAAAAAGTGACGAGCAGACAGAGAAAAAAGTTGCGCCCAATGGAAATAAGAAGGAACGACCGCTATGGTTGCGCACATTGCGTGGCTTGGGGTGGACATTATTCCTTGCGGTGTATGCCGTAGTAATAATAATTTCGTCGGTGGTGTGGATATTGTCGCCGGAGCGATTGACCCCGATAGCAGAGCGAATGGCGTCGAAGACATTGAATGCCGAAGTGACGCTCGATAGGGTGGAATTGACGTTTTGGAGCTCATTTCCCAAGGTGAAAGTAGAGGTCGCCGGCATGAATATCGTCAGCCGGTCGTTGTCGGAGATAACTCCTGAATTGCGAGCTACGTTGCCTGCCGATGCCGATTCGGTGGTAGCAGTGAGGCATTTCACGGGAGGAATAAATCTTGTGGCACTCGTTGGGGGGAAGATAGCACTCAATGATGTCAAGCTCGATAGCCCACATATCAATCTTATCCAAGTCAATGACACTATTTCCAATTTCAATATATTCCCGGAGTCGGCACCCGATACCACGACGACTTCGTCGGCGATGCCCGAAATTTCGATTGACCATTTTGCGATAACCAATGCGTTGCCGATACGTTATCGTTCGCTACCCGACAGCATTGATGTTGCAATGACGTTACGCACGGTTGATTTACGAGGAGATGCCGCGCCACAGTATAAACTTGAACTTTCTACAGATATTGCCACGCCGTTGCTTGCCGATTTCAACTATGACGAGTTGACATTTTCGCTTGATGGAAAAATCAATTGGGATGCCCAACGTCCGCAGCAAGTCAGCGTAGAGGATTTAAAATTCAAGCTTGATGATGACATAGACTTAACGATGTCGACGCAAGTGGATATGAGCGAAAACTTGCGATTCGAACAAATGGATGTTGCGTTAAGCAATCTTCGCCCCGCCAATATAGTGGAGCATATTCCGGCGGCATATCGTGAGAAATTGCAATCGCTCGACACAGATATGGCAATAAATTTGAATGTCAAACTGTTGCAACCCTATGAACTTGCCGATAGTGTTACGCTTCCGCAGGTAGAGGGTATAATTAATGTCCCCGACAGCTATTTCAAATTCCAAACTATAGATTTCCACAACTTTACTACCGACATAAAGGCTACTATCGACGGAGGAAATCTCAATCGTTCGGTCATCAACATAGAGCGTCTGGCAATCGACGGTCACGCAATGGATATTAATATAACGGGAACCGTCACATCGCTTCTTTCCGATCCCTATGTGA
Source organism: uncultured Barnesiella sp. (assembly GCA_964462445.1). Lineage (GTDB taxonomy): Bacteria > Bacteroidota > Bacteroidia > Bacteroidales > Muribaculaceae > JAGBWK01. The sequence continues at coordinate 56,203 of CAYWXG010000007.1, forward strand.
AGGGTCATTTCTTCGGAGCTCTTGATTTCGACAAGTTGCCGGCAATAGCAAAACAGAATATGGGAGGGAAATTGTCGGGAAAATTTGATGCCGACACGAAATTTAATTTCCATTTAAGCGATATATCGCCTCGCGCCTTCCACAAGGCCAATTTGTCGGGCGAAGTAAATTTACGCGATTTGCGTTATCTCACGACCGACACATTGACGCAGCTCTACACACGTCAAGCTCAATTGACATTTGGCACCGGTGTGAGTCTTGAACGCGAGGATAAGCGTGTAGATTCCCTGCTTATAGTTAAGGTTGATATCGATACGGCTTATTTATGGTCAGATGGAATGGAAGCGCGGTTGAAAGCGTTTCGTGCCGGATTTGGAGCATCTAATGTGGCAAGTTCGTCGGATACGACGCAAATCAATCCTTTCGGAGGAGCAATCAATATAGCGGATTTTTATTGTTTTTCACCGACCGACTCGATGCGGATGAGATTGCGCGATGTTACCGGGGTAGCTTCGCTGAAAAGATTTCAAGGAGATACACGATTGCCCCAACTCGACCTTCAACTTAAAGCGGGCCGACTTCGCATGTCGCAACCGAAATACGCAGCATCGTTGCGAGGTATGAAGTTTGACATTAATGCCAATTTGCGTCCTCGTCGCAATGGCAAGATGCGTAGCAATCCACGTGCGACAGCCGGGGATGCATTACGAGCCCTATCGGGAAACGATACCATGCAGCAAATGTCGTTGCAAGCGCGAATGCTTCGACTTGCCGCTCAGCAAATGGATTCCGCAAAGGTTGAAGTGCTTGATTTTAATGTCGACAACTCATTCCGCTCGTTATTGCGACGTTGGAATCTCCATGGAGCAATTGCCGCCAATAGTGGTAATCTACGATTCTCCGGAGTCAGAGTGAGGAATCGAATAGATAGTTTGGATTTGACATTCAATACCGATTCGGTCAGCCTGCACAATCTCAATTGCAAATTCGGTCACTCCGATTTCAAAGTAAAAGGCTCGATAACCAATATCAAGCAAGCATTGTCGATGCGTCGCCCCGGTCCTGTAAGAATTGATTTTAATATGCAGAGCGACACACTCAATGTCAATGAGATAGTGCGCGGATTGTGTGGCACGCAGGGAGGTGAAACGCAATCAATGCAAGCATGGATCGACGAAACGGAAATCATCGACGAAGGGAGCGATTCGCTACCCGATAGTATAATTGATCCGCTTTTGGTGCCTGTCAACATCGATGCCGCGTTCAATATTCATGCCAACAAAGTGGTTTATTCCGATTTGATGCTCGATAGTTTTGACGGCAAATTGATGATAAATAGCGGAATGGTGAAGCTTGAAAATCTCAGTGCTGACACCGAGGTGGGTAGTTTGAAATTTTCCGGATTGTATTCTGCCCCGAAAGCCGATAATATCAATTTCGGAATGGCCATGGATTTGCGTGATTTCAATATCGCGCGATTACCCCAAATGATACCCGCAATTGACACCTTAATGCCAATGATGCAATATCTATCGGGAATAGTAAATGCACATATCGCAGTTACTTCCGACATCACCCCCGATATGTATTTCAAGATACCGACAATGAAGGCGGCGATGCAATTTACGGGGGATAGTTTGGTGTTGTTTGACAACGAAACTTTCCGCACATTGTCAAAGTGGTTGATGTTTAAGAACAAGCAGCGAAACATGATAGACAGCATAGATATAGAGTTGACGATATCCGATGGTCATCTCAATCTCTATCCGTTTATTATGAATATCGACCGCTATAAGTTGGGTGTGATGGGCTATAATGATCTCGATTTCAATCTCAATTATCATATTTCGGTGCTTAAATCGCCGATACCGTTTAAATTTGGCATAAACATAAAGGGAGCACCCGGCGATATGAAGATACGTCTTGGTGGTGCTAAATTTAAGGAGAATATGGTTGCACAACGCGATTCAATCGCAGTCAAAACCCGCATATCGTTGCTTTCTGAAATCAACGGTGCGTTCCGACGAGGCTTGCGTGCAGCTCGTCTCGGTCCGTTGCACATCAGAGGAAGAGTGGATTCCACCTATATGCAGGCACCGGAAGACAGATTCTCGGCATCCGATTCGGCAGTGATGATTCGCGAAGGAATGATAGAGGTGCCCGACTCGGTAGCGGCTGAAATATATTCACGAACGAATGGTAAACAACAAAATGAATCAACAACAAAATAAGATACTTGAATCGTTGCAAGAGTATGCACAACGGCATGGGTTGTCGTCGGTTGAAGATTTGCATTTTAAAGCAGCACTAATCGACATGGACGGCACACTCTACGACTCAATGGGGTATCACACCCTTGCGTGGCACCGTATGCTACTCGATATCGGTATCGACACCGACCGCAATCGTTTTTACCACTTTGAGGGAATGACGGGAAAGGCAACTGTCAATCTGTTGTTTCGGGAGTATTTGCATCGCGATGCAACCGATGAGGAGGTGGCAGAGCATTATCAACGTAAGGCGGCTTATTTTAACGCAATGCCGGAAGTGCCACCGATGCCGGGAGCAAAGCAACTGCTCGACGCGTTGATGGCGCGAGGGATAAAATGTGTGTTAGTGACCGGGTCGGGACAGCGCTCGCTCATCGACCGCTTGCAACGCGATTTTCCCGGAGTGTTCTCACCGGATATGATGATAACATCGGCCGACGTGGAGCATGGCAAACCTAATCCGGAGCCCTATCTCAAAGCAATGCAACGCGCCGGGGTGCGACCGGAGGAGGCGATGGTAGTGGAAAATGCACCATTGGGAGTGCGTTCGGGAGCCTCGTCGGGAGCGTTCACGATAGGGCTGACTACCGGACCTATGCCCGAAGAGGCACTTGCTTGTGAGGGCGCGAATATTGTGTTGCCTTCGATGCAGTCGCTTGCCGATAATATTGAATTGATTTTGGATAAATCACTTGAATAATGTAATTTCGCATCCGATATTTGAAGAAGTTTTATTATTAAAGTCCTAATCATAGAAAGTAATGTTAAACGATTTAAAACAGAATAATATGGATTCACAAGAACTTGTTTTTACTAATAATGTTGGAGCTGCAATCGATGCCGTTGTCGACAGGCTTAAACCCAACAATATTTTCGTTCTTGTCGATACCAATACCGCGACTTTTGTGTTGCCGCGATTGCAACAACAATCTCGCGCAGTAGCTGAAGCTAAAATTATCACAACAAAGGCCGGCGATATACATAAAAATCTCGAATCAACGCAAGCGATATGGCGATACTTGGGAGAGGAGGGTGCTACGCGTCATTCATTGATGATAAATGTTGGAGGAGGAGTAGTAACGGATATGGGAGCCTTTGCTGCCGCCACTTTCAAGCGCGGTATTCAATTTATTAATGTCCCTACAACACTTTTGGGGGCAGTAGATGCTTCGGTAGGAGGGAAAACCGGTATTAATTTCGGAAATTTGAAAAACGAGATTGGTGTTTTCTGCGAAGCTGATACCGTAGTCCTCTCTACATTATATTTTAATACTCTCAACACCGAAGAATTAAGTTCCGGATATGCCGAGATGCTCAAGCATGCATTGCTCAGCGATGCTGCATCTTTCGACAGCCTTTTGAGCAAGCATGTTGAGGAATTCGATTCTGAAGAATTGCTTCAGTTGCTTGAAGCCAGCGTGTTAATCAAGAAGAAAATCGTGGATGCCGACCCTACTGAAAAAGGGTTGCGAAAATCGCTCAACCTCGGTCACACTGCAGGTCATGCTTTTGAGTCGTTGGCGTTGGAGCGCAAATCACCTATACCTCACGGATATGCAGTGGCGTATGGTTTGATTACAGAATTGGTGTTGTCGCACATGAAATTACAGTTTCCGTCGGCACAACTTCATCGCTTAGCGGAATATATTAAGAATGTGTATGGTGCATTTGACTTCACATGCGACGATTATCCGCGCCTAATATCTCTCATGCGCCACGATAAGAAAAATCTATCGGTATCGGAAATCAATTTCACATTGTTGCGCGAAGTTGGAGATGTGCAAATCGATTGCGTGATAGCGGAAGAGGATATCAAAGCGGCACTCGACATCACTCGCGACTTATTGGGAATATGAAAAAGCGCACGCTCTACGTCAGCGATATGGATGGCACGTTGTTGAACAGCAACAGCGAAGTCAGCGCCCGACAGTCGGAAATCATATCCGAATTGTCGCATGCCGGTGCGCTCATCACGGTCGCAACAGCTCGAACTCCGGCTACAGTTGTGCCTTTGATGAGTAATACGTTTATCTCCATCCCATATATAGTACTGACCGGCGCTGCAATGTATGACCACGCTACGGAATCCTATCACAATGCCAATTATATACCGGTCGATGATTTACACTTGCTTTTAAAACTTTATGCTGATGCGGGAATACATCCCTTCGTGTATCATCATAATGGGGGAAAGCTTTTGGTTAGTCACCATTATGGCATGACATCGTTGGAACGTGAATTCTACACCCCACGTAGCAATTTGCGCCTCAAGCGATTTGTGTTTGAAGCAACTCCAAGCAATGGCGACGACAATGTGATGCTTCTCTTCTCCATCGCACATCACAGCCTCATCGAGCCTCTTGCTGAGGCAATCAGGGGCGTTGGGCGGTTTTCGGTGTCATGCTATCCCGATATTTTTAACTCGGAAACTGCCATGTTGGAAGTGTATGTCAAGGGAGTGTCGAAGGCCAATGCCATAAAGCGATTGATGGCATCGACCGGCACCGAGCGATTGGTAGTGTTTGGCGACAATCTCAACGACTTGCCCATGCTGGATATTGCCGATGTGGCTGTAGCCGTTGACAATGCCCATGAGCAGGTCAAGGAGCGAGCCGATATCATTATAGGGTGCAACAACGACGATGCCGTGGCGCAATTTATCAGGCAGGATTTCAATGCTTCATCTTAATATGAGTTAACAATAATTGGCAACGTAATCCGTTAATTAAATATCGATTTTATCCATCAACCCCAATCATTGATTGCCATGAATATCTACGATATACGTCGCTATTCCAAAATAGTTTTCCTCATTATCACAGCCGTGGTTGTGATAGTGTTTTTGCGTGTATCGTCGGGTATTATTGATGATTTGTCGACACAGGAGCGTGAGCGAATGCAGATATGGGCCGATGCAACGCAACGTATCGCTACAATCACCTTTGAATCCATTGAAAGCGATGTCGATACCGACATTTCAGCCGGGGGTGATATAGATTCGAGCGACGATATTGAATTTCTATTGTCGATAATTCAACGAAACACCACTATCCCCGTGCTTCTTGCCGATGCCGAGGGGAATATTCTCGACCATCGTAATTTCGACCTTCCCGACCCTGTCGACTCTCTTAATCCACTTGTCACCACTGATGCCAACCATGCTTATTTGCTCGAAAAATATGACGAACTGAGCGGCTCATCAAATGTAATTCCCATTGAGATGGGGGGCGACATCGTGCAATATTTATACTATGAGGACTCCACGCTGTTGAAGCGATTGAGTCTGTATCCATATTTGCAGCTCGTGGTGATGTTGGCATTCATTATTGTAGTGTATTTCGCAGTTTCTTCCACGAAAAAAGCGGAGCAAAACAAGGTGTGGGTGGGATTGTCGAAAGAAACTGCACATCAACTAGGCACCCCGATATCATCACTCATGGCATGGATGGAATTGCTGCGAGCCGAGGGTATCGACCCGGATATTGTGGGAGAAATGGATAAGGATGTGACGCGACTCGAAACTATCGCTTCACGATTCTCAAAAATCGGTTCGCGTCCCACGCTCGACCCTATGGATTTACGCGACGTAGTAACCTCGGCCACCTCATATATGTCGACACGCATCTCTTCGCGTATCTCGTTGACGTGTGATGCCGGAGCGGAACTGTTGCCGGTGAAAATTTCGCGTCCGCTGCTGGAGTGGGTGCTCGAAAATCTTATCAAAAATGCTGTTGATGCAATGGAGGGCGCCGGGTCGATAGATATTGTTGCCTCTATCGATGCTCATAACGCAATCGTCGACGTGTCGGATACCGGCAAGGGAATTCCTCGCAAACGTCAGAAAACAATCTTCAATCCCGGCTATACGACCAAAAAACGTGGTTGGGGTCTTGGGCTGACACTTGCTAAACGTATTGTAGAGCAGTATCACGACGGGCGTATTTTTGTGTTGACCTCAGAGCCCGGTGTCGGCACTACTTTCCGCATTCAAATTCCCCTTTCCGACTGACGTTTTGCCTCAGCTCCGATAGTGTTTGAATTGCTGTCATCTTACTTTGTTAGGTGTGAATACCTCTTTTCTTCTCGCTAATTCTATGCTTTTTCCTTTGCTAATCGAAAACTCTGTCATAAAATGACACTTTTTTCGATTAGAATTTTGTTGCTTCTCCCAAAGTCATTATTTTTGTAATCGAAAACTCTGTCATTTTATGACTCAATATTCGGTTAGCCATGAAAGTTATAGAACGTAAAAAGTATTTAGATGAGCTTATCTCGCTTAGGAATAATGGCATGATTAAGGTAATAACGGGCATGCGTAGGTGTGGTAAGTCCTATCTTCTTTTTGAAATATTTACTTCCTATCTTGAGAACGACGGAGTATCTTCCGATCACATTATTAAAATAGACTTAGATGATTATAAAAATCGGGCAATGAGAAATCCCGATAATTTGTATTCCTACATCGAAAGTCGAATTACCGACGACGACATCTATTACATTCTGATAGATGAGGTTCAAATGCTCGATGATTTCGAAGATGTGCTCAATGGATTATTGAAAAAACGCAATACCGATGTTTATGTGACCGGTAGTAATGCAAAATTTCTCTCTAAGGATGTCATAACAGAATTTCGGGGTCGCGGTTTCGAAGTGAAAATGTACCCGTTGAGTTTTAAAGAATATATGTCGGCATATTCAGGGTCGGTACAAGCCGGATTTAATGAATATATGCTCTATGGCGGGCTTCCTCAGATTTTATCTTATACGACGGAGGAGCAAAAAGTGCGTTATTTGAAAACATTGTTTGAGGAAACTTATATTAGAGATATAAAGGAGCGTTACGACATTCGCAAGGATGATGATTTGGAGGAACTTATCAATATCATGGCTTCCGGAATCGGCGCCTTGACTAATCCAAATAAGTTGGCAAATACTTTCCGAAGCGAAAAGAAATCCCAAATATCCTACGATACAGTTAAAATCTACATTGATTATCTCTGCGACTCCTTTTTAGTTGAGAAATCAACTCGTTTTGATATCAAAGGGAAGCGATATATCAATTCTCCATATAAGTATTACTTTATGGATTTGGGATTACGAAATGCTCGTATCAGTTTTCGTCAGTCGGAGAAAAGTCACCTCATGGAAAATATGATTTATAACGAACTCAAAGTTCGTGGATTTAATGTTGATGTGGGGGTAGTTCCAACGGTCTCTATTGCTCAGGACGGGAAGCAACATCGTTCTACTCTGGAAGTTGATTTCATTTGTAATCTTGGTAGCAGGCGCTATTACATTCAGTCAGCTTATAGAATGGAATCTGACGATAAAATTCGTCAAGAACGGGCATCATTGTTGAATATTGATGACTCATTCAAAAAAATCATCATTATCGGGGAAGAAAGTCCCGTAATGCGAGATGACTACGGCATTACGACTATCAGTATCTATGACTTCTTGCTGAAAGATAATTCACTGGAGTTGTAGTTTTCTCGTCTGTTTTGCAATATCTCAGGTTATGACTCTAATACCTTAATGCGTTAAAATAAGTCATATTGAAGGATTAGAGGGTAGAGGAGTATTTTTTTTCTTTGCTAATCGAAAACTCTGTCATAAAATGACACTTTTTTCGATTAAGGGATTTGTTTTTCTCGGAGGGAGCAGGCTGAAAGGTGCCGGTGACCGATGCGACAGTAAAGGCATTTGCGTTTTTCGCAGTATTCGCGACGGAGTTGCACCATGGCTTGCGATACGAATGCTGACTTGATATCAATACCGGCAGCAGCAAACATTGCCGTGATGCGATTGCTTTCCGCTTTCATTTCATGGAGCATCTCAGCGATTTCACGTGCCCGATTGTAGTTGCCGGTGTAGGTGGCATAGGCATAAGCCAACGGAATCACGGCATTGATAATCAAGATGTCAATCGAAGCGCGGGAAAGGGTGGTGGCGGTAGAGCTATCGCTTTGCATTCGAGCTCCGAGTAGTTCATAGGCATCAGAGAGGCATTCAATCGACATCAAGCGGGTGGTGAAATCGCGGTGACTGCTTATCAACCCTGCCAAATAGGAGATGCGTCGTATCGGCGAATTTTGCGGACGCAGACGTGAGAATTTCCAACCTAATCCGTCGGGGGCTTTAATGCCAAATTTAGTGGCGAAGAATGTGTATTCGGTAGATAGTCGCTCGGCGTAGGTGTTCTCCCTCTCTGCGTTAGGGAGCAAGCCGGCTTGTCCGAGCAGAATGGACTCCACAACAAGAAGATCATCGGCATGGCGACGGAGGATGCGCAAAGGCGTGGCACGGGCAAGACGTTCAAACGGTTCTGAATTAGTGCCGAAACCGAGGGCGCGCGCAATGGTGATGTAGCCGGCTTCGTTCCAATCCCCGGCATTGTCCTCGACCAATCGGTTGATACGCTCAACTTTCTCGTGCAATCGTTCGTAGCCGAGAGCCGTAATCCAGTCGGTCATAAATATTTGCGGGATTTGACGTATTGCCTCTACGCAAGGGAGAGTCTCGGGGGAGAGGTCGGCTAAGGAGTGGAATGTGGCACTGAGATCGGCGCGGCATTTCATCGCAAATTGAGGAATTACTTCCCCGTTTTTGCGATAGATGGGCATGTCGTCGATTTCTACAACGTGGAGTATCACCGTTTGATACGCCGGGTCGTCGGTATGCTTGTGGCGATACCAATCGGATGCGCGGATATGAATTTCAACGTTACCCACCCATGTTTGTCCGTCGATAATCACCGTAGCGTTAAAGAAATCGGGCCCGGCGCCGTTGTTGACGACACCGGGGTTGATTATTTGCAGCGGTCGACCATCAACGGTAGTCAGATTGTTTTGCGGAAACAGTCGCGTCGACCATACGTAGTGCATTAACTTTTCCACGCGTGGGGGTGATTATCGGTGAACGGAGTAGTTTGTTCTTAAAGTGAAGCGGTAAGGATAGCGGTGATATCGTCGGCCGATAGCTCAACATATTGCTGTCCCTGCTGCATGACGTCGGCTTTTACATGCTCAGCCATTTCGCGCAGACGGCTTTCGTCGATACCTACTTCGCGCAAATGCATCGGCATCCCCAGCGATTCAAAGAAATTATAAGTACGCTCTATCGTCAATTCGGCAATTTTCTCATTCGGCAGCTTGCTGTCGATGCCGTATAGATTGACCCCGAGGCTGACGAAGCGCTCCAAGGTGCGTTCGCTGAGTATATGTTTCATCCAGCGTGGGGTGATGATAGCGAGCCCCTCGCCGTGGGTGATGTCGTAGTAGGCTGAAAGGGCATGCTCAATTGCGTGCATTGGCCACCCCGACGGACTGTTGCCCAATTCGAGAATACCATTGCAGCCATACATGCAAGCATACATTATTTCAGCACGTGCTTCGTAATCGTCGGGGCAGGCGATAGCTTTCGGAGCATTGTGCATCAACGTGCGTAGAAGAGTTTCGCAAAAACCGTCGGCAACCATGTTGTGCTCGGTACAGAAATATTGTTCAAGCACATGATTGAAGGCATCGGCAACGCCGGCAGCCGTGTGCTTTGCATTTACGGTGAAAGTGTAAGTGGGATCGAGGAAAGAGCATACGGGATAGAGGTGCTCATCGATGTAGCCCACTTTATCATTGGTCTCGGTGCGTGAGATTACTCCGCCGGCATCATATTCGCTACCTGTTGCAGCAAGTGTCATGATATCTACGATAGGGAGCGCACTTTGCGCTTTCACCTTGTAGGTAATCAAATCCCACGGGTCGCCATCATATTTAGCTCCGGCGGCTATTGCCTTCGAGCAGTCAAGCACACTGCCACCGCCCACAGCCAAGATGACATCAATATTATGCTCCTTGCACAGCCTGACACCCTCAAGCACCGACGGGTCATATTTCGGATTGGGTTCGATACCGGGAAGCTCGATGATTTCAAAATCTTTAAGCAGAGCGATAACCTTGTCGTAGAGGCCGATACGCTTGATACTGCCACTTCCGTAGGTGAGCAGTACGCGGTGTCCGAGAGGTTTCATCACTTTGGGCAACTTGTCAACGACACCTTTGCCGAATATCACTCGCGTGGGAGTGTGGTAATTGAAATTCTGTATCATGATACTTCAGGGTTAGTTAGGTTAAAATATTTAGTCCTTGGTCAAAAGGCACAATCAATGCCCTATCACAAAAATAACAATAATTTTAATAAAATACCCGCAAAGGTCACCAAAATTTGTTGTAGTAGCGCGTTTTGTCGAACACTGTAGAGTCCAACAGCAAATGCAAAATTAGTTCAAGTTTGCGAAAAAACGA
>CAYWXG010000008.1:0-62448 GCA_964462445.1 uncultured Barnesiella sp.
TCTATATGATTAATCTTGTCTTTGATAGTCATCTATGTTTGTGTTTTGTTTTTTTATAAAAAATCGCAGAATTTGCAATTATCTTAGAATTAAACGGTTATTCGGATTGCTTGAAAATTGGGTAACGAGATAGCAACCGTTCGTATTTCTGAGTTCTTCATTGCTTTGCCACAATGCGTGTAACTCGCACTGCAAAATTAGCAAATAAAAAATGATTGGGCAATATTATGTCTATTTTATGTGTGCTAAAAATAAAATCGAGTACCTTTGCAATGAAATTTGTTTCAACAACCCTCAAAAGACATAATAGATGAATATAGAACAAATGTCTGCCATCTATAAAATGGCGAAAGCTATATACAATAAAGAAGAGCGATTGGTCAATGGAAAGGAAAAACTTTTTCTTAGCCATGGCATTAACAAAAACTCTTTCGCAGATTTTTATAGAGCATTTCAGAAAATGCTTGATGGAGAATTGCATACAAGAGGGATAAGTACAGATTTGAGAGATTATTATTTGGCTCAAATATATAAGGATTACGGTGCAGACAAATTAAGAATAGCCTTAAAAGCTTATATGGATTTCATTATCTATTATGAAGAGGGACATAATAATACGATAAGGAAAATAGAACGAGATATTCATCAAAAGTACTGTAATGTTCTAAGTGAAAGCTACACAAGCAGAACTATTGAAAATGAACTAAATGCATATTGGGAAGGTGAATTGGGGCAAGTAACCATAACCACGCATGAGAGGAACATCAATGCACGCAATAAATGTATCCAGAGTAAGGGAACTAAATGCGTTGTATGTGGTTTTGATTTTGAAAAAACTTATGGAGAGTTAGGAAAAGGTTTCATACATATACACCATGTAACCCCCATTTCTAATAGAGATGGGCGATACGAAATAGAAGTTGAAAATGACTTATTTCCAGTGTGCCCTAACTGCCATGCAATGCTACATAGGAGAAAAGTCTCTACTTTATCTATCGAAGAACTTAAACAAATAATACAGCAGAATAATGATTAAGGGAAAAACTTATCGCTATGATGATGAGTTTAAGGCAAAGGCTCGTGCTCATCAGTTTGCATTCAGAGAAAGTGAATTGAATGATTTCTATGACGAAAAGAATCCTCAAGTTATTCTTTCTCCTGATGCAGCCAAGCAAGGACTTATATTTTGTGATACTTACAGAGAACTGATTAAAAGCAAAGTTATATCATTTAAGTCTTCCGTATTATTTTCCAATATGTTGCGAAGCGAGCATATCCCTTACAATATCTTTACTCCAATGGAAGAAGACTTAAACGCTACTACTACGCTGTTTAACGAAATAATAGGAGGAGGTATATCAAAGATAAACCGCATACTCATTGAGTATGCCGGATGTGCTGATAAAAGCGAATATCTGAATGATGGAACATCTTTTGACACATTCATTGAGTATGTATCTTCTGATGGTTCTATCGGAGGCATTGGAATAGAGATAAAATACACCGAAAATGGTTATCCTATTGGCATTAAAGAGAAGCAAGATATTGAGAACACAAATGGATTATATTATCAGATGACACAAAAATCGCATTGGTATATTCCAACATTAGACATCATTTCATTTATAAAGGCAAACCATTTACGTCAAATTTGGCGTAATCATATTTTAGGATATTCTATGTTGCGTAGAGGGGATATTCAACATTTTCACCACATACATCTTTATCCGCAAGGTAATAAACATTTTTTCGAACAAGCTATACCCGAATACAAGTCGTTGCTGACTGATTGTGGTAACGCAACTTTCATTGACTTGACATACGAATCGCTTTTTGATATGATGAAAATATATTTTACTTCAGATAAACATAAAGAGTGGTTGAAATATCTGAGAAATAGATATATCGTATTATCTAAATAAGAAAGAAATGGCAACGATTATAAGGAAAGACAAAAGGAATTTTCAGCCAAATCCGAACAAGATAGATGGTTTTAGACTATTGACTGATAACACGAGAGAGAATATGGGAATCATTCCCCAATGGCTCAATTTTGATGTGCGAAAGCTCAATCATCGTGAATATAATGCAGCATATCATTTTCATCGGTATGCTGAAGAATTGTTTGTGATATTATCAGGAACTTCAACTTTGCGAACCCCAAAAGGATTGGAAGTAGTAGAAGCGGGCGACCTTATCTTTTTTGAGTCCGGCGAACAAGGAGCCCATCAATTATATAATCATAGCGACGCTCCATGCGTGTTTTTAGATATGCGTTCTTATATTGGGCATGATGTGTGTGAATATCCCGATTCAGACAAAATAATAATCGTTCCCAACGGTGAAACATTCAAAAGAAGTGAACAACACGCATATTTTGAGGGTGAAACAAACATTGACTCTATATGGGAGAATTTACGCAATAAATTTCATCAGTAATTTTTTGTCTTCTACGCATAGAGAATGTTACCATACATTTGCTACGCACAAGTTGGGCTACACTCGGCAGAATTGAAGTAAACTTCATTCTGCTCTCGTTGGCACCAGCAGTCGTGGTATAGTAACATTCTTTTTTATAGTAGCAAAAATTAATTGAAAAATTTGGCGCATGTAAACTTTTTAGTTAACTTTGCCGTTGTAAAAATGAATACATGGCAAACCGAGAAATAAAATTCTATAAGCATTATTTAAACGAGTTCTATGTGGCTCAGACCGATAAGGTCAGAAAAAAGATTGCACAAACATTGGTTTGGTTGCAAACTTTAGATAGATTGCCTGTTACCATACTTAAAAGTATAGAGGGGAAAAAGGACTTTTTGAAATTAGAGTTGAATTTGGTGGCGATATATTTCGTGTGTTCTGCTGTTTTGAAGAGGGCTCTTTAGTTATCCTTTTCAATGGATTTCAAAAGAAAACTCAAAAAACACCTTTGGGTGAAATTGAAAAAGCAGAAAGATTAATGAAAGAATATTTTGAATCTAAAGAATCAAAAGAATGAGTGTTATGGAAGATACAAAGAAAAATGCCCTTATGAATTGTAGCAGTCTTGATGAATTGCTTAATGTTGAATATGGAGAAGTCGGCACTCCTTCTCGTGAAGAGTTTGACAAAGAATCTGAAGCATTTTGCCTCGCTCAAACTCTTAAAGAAGAACGCAAGCGTGCCGGACTTACTCAGCAAGAACTTGCTGAAAAGATTGGAACTAAAAAAACTTACATTTCCCGACTTGAAAATGGCAAAGCGGATATTCAATTAAGTACTCTTTTCCGTATTTTTGAGGGATTAGGTCGTCGTGTAAGTTTGACTATTCTTTAATATAATAGAATAATTCTCTATATCAAAGCTCACTCATTCGAGTGGGCTTTTTTTGTCTTTTGGTGGGTGAAGATTTGATTGTGAACTCTAAATTTGGGTCTCAGTAGTAAAAGGTGTGGGAATCGCGTGCGAAATACTCGGAAGTGCTGTGCCTGAATTTTCCCGTCTTCGCAGACGCAGGTGGATTGGGAGCTTCTCCTCTCCGGAGGTATCGCTTCGCTCAACCTTCGGTTATTGGCTCGAACAAGTCTCGCCGAGCTAAAGGTTGTAGTCGCTGCGCTTACACGTGCTTCGCACGCGATTCCCATATCTTTTTGCTACTGAGCCTCCCCTCACTTCATAGGCGGCTTATTATAGGTAGGCTTGGTGGGAAAAAAGAAAGGCAACTGAATTAAAATTCAATTGCCTTTAAAAAAAAAGAGTGTCCGAAATGAGACTCGAACTCACACGAGCGAAAGCTCACTACCCCCTCAAAGTAGCGCGTCTACCAATTCCGCCATCCGGACATATTCCCAAACTTAGATTCTGAAATTAGAATTTAATGGAGCGAAAAACGGGACTCGAACCCGCGACCCCAACCTTGGCAAGGTTGTGCTCTACCAACTGAGCTATTTTCGCAAGTTGTAGAAACTAATTGCTTGGGAATGATATTTTAAAGATCTCTTTTTTTTAGTGGAGCGAAAAACGGGACTCGAACCCGCGACCCCAACCTTGGCAAGGTTGTGCTCTACCAACTGAGCTATTTTCGCATATTTGGTTATGAAAATGCACCCGTTTTTGGCGTTTGCGATGCAAAGGTACGCATTTTTTTTGAATTGGCAATATTTTCCGGCTTTTTTTTGAAACTTTTTTCCGATAATTAAGGGTGAAGAATTGTTGGGAATTCGAGTGTGGTTTGTTTTGAGGTTGATAATCACTCGTTTGAGTGCATTGCCGGCGAGTTGGATTATTCGTCGCGATTATATCATATTCAAAAGAAAATAAACAAAGAAGCTACTTTAATGTTATATTTTCAATCATTAGCTATAAGAAAGTATGAGAGAAAAGAAGCAAAACAAGGAGAACGTCAAACGTCGTCGTCTCCATTGCGAACACGACAAAGAGAAGATGATAGGCGCAAGCGTAGTGTTAGGAATTGTGATATTGATAGTGTTGCTACTATTCTGGGTAGATATCGCTGATATCCTCGGATGGGGCGATGGCGGCGCTTGAAAACAGACTATAGTAGCCGATGTTAGGGAGCGGTAGAGAGTTGGTTGAGATGTTGCTCAAGCTCTACCGACGAAAGGCGTGAATGTATTTTGCCTTTCACCGCGAAAGATATATTCCCGGTTTCTTCCGAAACAATAATGGCAGCGGCATCGGTGGCTTGAGAGATCCCGAGTCCGGAACGGTGGCGCAGGCCCATAGAGCGAGGAAGACCGGCATCATGGCTTACCGGCAAAATGCACCCTGCAGATTTTAATCGACCATTGGCAATGATGAGAGCGCCATCATGGAGTGGCGAATTTTTGAAGAAAATGTTTTCTATCAATCGAGAGTTGGTTTCGGCATCAATAATGTCTCCGGTTTTTTCGTAGCTGTCCAAAGGAATAGCTTGCTGAATTACGATGAGTGCGCCCGTTTTGCTTCGCGACATATTTATACAGGCATAAACGACGGGCATGATCCATTTGTTGGCATCTTCCGGGGAGGTGTCACGATGATGGCGGAATAGTGATCCAATGAATCGCCAACGCTTCTGAGAACCGAGTTCGACGAGAAAACGCTTTATTTGATCTTGGAATAGGATTACAAGAACCAGCAGCCCGATGCTCATGAATTTGTCGAGTATTGAGCCAATGAGTCTCATTCCTAAAAGTTCGGATGTTACCACCCATACCATGATGAATGCGAGAATGCCGTAGAATATATTTATAGTGCCCGACTCTTTCATTAATCTGTAGAGATAGTACAAGAGTAGAGCTACAATAACAATATCAAATATGTCTTTAATTCCGAAAGAATCCATGAGAGGGATATGTTAATTTGAAAGTTGTCTAATAATTTTCACGGTGTTGACCGCGGCTTTGACATCGTGAACGCGAAGGATGTTGGCGCCGTGGGAAAGAGCAAAACTGTTGAGTATAGTTGTGCCAATCAAAGAGTCCTCGCTTTGTGCTGTAACTTCGAGTAGATTGTTAATCATCCGTTTGCGTGAAATACCTACAAGTATAGGGCAGTCGAGCGATTTAAACGCGTCGAGGTCGGTCATAAGGCGGTAATTTTGTTCAAGAGTTTTCCCAAATCCGAAGCCGGGGTCGATTATGATATCGCAGATGCCTTGTAGTCGCAATTTGCGCACCATTTTTTGCAAGTCGAGTAACACGGTAGATGTAGTGTGGTCGAGATTGGTGTCAGCATTAAGAGAAGATGAAGCGGGATGAGTGAGGATGTAGGGGGCTTTAAGTTCGGCAGCGGCAAGCAAGATGTCGCAGTCAAAGTTGCCGGCGCTGATATCGTTGATAATGTCGGCTCCGGTTTTAATAGCTTCTCGAGCCACTTTTCCGCGGAATGTGTCGATAGAGATTATTGCATTGGGAAATTGCTTGCGAATTGTGGATACCGCGGGGATAACTCTTGCGAGTTCTTCATCTTCCGATGCCGGGGTAGAGTCGGGGCGGGTAGAGCACCCTCCTATGTCCAAAATGCCGGCACCATCGGCGAGCATCTTAGATGCAGTGGCAACGGCATGCTCAACGTCGCTGTTTCTCGAGTCGGGATAAAAGGAATCGGGTGTAATATTAATTATACCCATTACGACCGGCTCGAAAAATTCAACCAATCGCCCTTTGATATTTAGTGAAAAATATTGCTTCATGTTGGCAAGCACGTTTTTGCAAAAGTAGCAAAAATATTTCACGCTGCAAACACTCTTGTTCCCTTATTTGCTGTTGGAAATTTTATTGACAGGGCGGTCGAAGATGTCGGGGCGGTCGGGCTCCGGCGCTTTGGTGGTAGGTTGCTTTTTTGAGGCAGGTTTTTTGCGCTTCTTTTTGCCTGTCGGTGCATTTGCTTGAGCTGCAGTAGAATCGATAGGCGCAACTATAGTAGATGCTGTTTTTTCAATCGAGCTTTCATCGGCATGATTGCTCTCGGTGATTAAAAAAACTGCAAGATAAATCAATGCGAGAACGGCGATAAAAACTAATGAGGCAAGGTTGCGCCGAGAAGTAGTTTTCATGTTGCGTCGCTATCAATTGAATTGAGCGATGAAAATCGAAGCAATAGCAATGGGCGCCAGCCACTTAATGATGAAAGCGACCATGTGAGTTGCAAAGCTTTTTGAAGGAGTGCCATTACCCATTTGTCGAGCAACCAATCCTTTTGGCGCGAACCATCCTAAGTATATACACATTGCCATAGAGCCCAATGGGAGCAAAATGTTGGTGGCAAAGGTGTCAAGGAAATCGAAAATAGTCAATCCGAAAATCTTGATATCGGAAAGAGCCCCTGTTGACAGGGAGCAAAGAGAGCTGAAAATGAATAGAGGGAGCAACACCGCTAACACAGCATTCCGGCGACGCATTTTCAACCTGTCTTGGAAAAATCTTACAGATACTTCTGCAATAGACACGGTAGAAGTTAAAGCGGCTAAAAGCAGAAGCAAGAAGAAGAGGATTGCCCAAAATTGCGTTCCAGGCATATGCATAAACACTTCGGGAAGAGTAGCAAATACCAAAGTTGCCCCTTCGATAGATTCACCCTGCAAACCAAAAGAGGTGACAGCCGGGAAAATAACCAATCCCATCATTACCGATACCGACATGTCGAGCAGAGTCACTGTAGTGGCAGTTTTGCCGAGTTTAACGTTTTTAGGGTAATAAGCAGCGTAGGTGACAAGTATACTTGTTCCGAGACTAAGGGAGAAGAATGCTTGTCCTAAAGCGTTGATAACGGTGTCGGCTCCGATTTTAGAGAAATCCGGGCTTAAAAAGAATTTTACACCCTCACCGGCGTTTGGCAAAGTCAAAGTTACTGCGCAAAACACTATAAGAATCAAGTAGAGCATAGGCATCATAATGTTTGACATTTTCTCGATACCTTTGCGCACTCCGCCGAGCAAAATGATGATGTTTAGTACAATAACTCCGGCGGTGAATATTAATGGTTTCCAGTCGCTCGCAGTATAGTCTTGTATTTTAGCTTCAAAAGAAGACGAGCCATCAGCAATTCCGGCAAATAGTTCTCCGGTTATGGAGTTGAAAAGGTATTCCAAAGACCAACCGGTGACCACGATATAGAAGCAAAGAATTAGATATGACGCTACGACACCAATGCCACCGATAAGCCACCATTTTTTATTCGGAGATATGCGTTTGTAATCTCCCACGGCGTCAGTGCTACCTTCACGACCGATAACGAATTCACCAATCATTACCGGGATACCGATGATGAGCAGGCAAGCAAGATATACAAGAAGAAAGGCGGCGCCGCCATTGGACTGAGTCTCAGCCGGGAAACGCCAGATGTTACCTAAACCAACCGCCGAACCTACTGTGGCGGCAATTAAACCTATTTTGGAACCGAATTTTGCAGACATAAAGTTATAATTTGCAACAAAATTAGATTTTTTGATTAAGTTTTGCAAATATTTGGAGTAATAAGCGTTATATTTCATTAGTCAAATGATTTTTAACTTGTCACTCTTAGGGATATGTCAATATTTTTAGGTAAATTTGCAACTCGTAAATACAAATATTCATGGCATTAAGCCTTATAACGACCGATAATAAAAATGGCAACAAAACCATCGATACCGAAGGGAACGCGTGACTTTTCTCCCATAGAGATGTCACGTCGAAACTATATATTCAATACAATACGTGAAGTATTTGCATCTCATGGCTTCTCTCAAATAGAGACACCTGCAATGGAAAACCTATCAACCTTGATGGGAAAGTATGGCGATGAAGGTGATAAACTTTTGTTTAAGATACTCAATTCGGGCGATTTCCTCAAAGGAGTAGATCGTGCTATGCTCGATGATGAATCAGCGACATTGCGTTTGGCGTCAAAATTGTGTGAGAAAGGGTTGCGCTATGATTTGACAGTGCCATTTGCGCGCTATGTGGTGCAGCATCGCAATGAGTTGCAGTTGCCGTTCCGACGCTTTCAGATTCAACCGGTGTGGCGTGCTGACCGTCCGCAAAAGGGACGTTATCGCGAATTTTATCAGTGTGATGCCGATATTATCGGAACCGATTCACTTTGGAATGAAGTGGAATTGCTCGACATTATTCGAGATGTGTTCTCGCGTTTGAAAATCAATGTACTGATAAAACTCAATAACCGAAAAATACTTGCCGGCATAGCAGAGGTAATCGGCGCACCCGACCGATTGGTTGATATCACCGTGGCAATTGATAAGATTGATAAGATCGGGATTGAGAATGTAAATGCCGAGCTTAAAGAGAAGGGACTTAGCGATGAGTCGATAGCAGCATTGCGTCCGATTTTGGAATTGTCGGGAAGCAACGAAGAGCGCATTGCATCGCTTCGCCAAGTTCTCGCTACGAGTGAGACCGGCATGAAGGGTATTGAAGAAACAGAAACGATACTACGTCGCGCCGGGGATGGTAGCGCTCATATTGAACTTGATGTTGCGCTTGCTCGTGGATTGAACTACTACACCGGTGCCATCATAGAGGTGAAGGCTTTGGATGTTGCGATAGGAAGTATCACAGGCGGAGGTCGTTACGATAACTTGACCGGAGTGTTTGGAATGCCGGGTATGTCGGGCGTGGGAATTTCATTTGGTGCTGACCGAATATACGACGTGCTCAACACACTTGATTTGTATCCGTCGGAGGCAACAGCCACAACCAAGGTGATGTTTGCCAATATGGGAGAGGCAGAGACCGAAGCAGCCTTTCAAGCAGCACGCAAATTGCGTCAGTCGGGAATCTCGGCAATGGTATATCCCGATAATGCCAAGATGAAAAAACAATTCGGATATGCCGACGATATGTCGATACCCTATGTTGCGATAATTGGAGAAACAGAAATTAAGGAGAATAAAATAACATTGAAAGAGATGGGCACGGGACAGCAGGAAATGTTGACACTCGATGAGGCTATCATAAAGATAAAATCTCTCTAACAAACCGCATTATGAAAAAGATAATATTATTTTTTGTGGCAATAGTAGCATTGATGCTTCCGGTTAAGGGTCAAGCGCAATTCCGCTATGGTGCAACAGCAGGTGTTAATTTCACTACACTAAAATTCAAACAGGACCTTTTCACCGTAGACTCATCAACCGGATTTCAAGCCGGTGTACAAGGGGAACTTATGATTCCGGGGATAGGCTTCGGTATTGACATCGCCATGCTCTATAATCAACGAGGTGCAACGCTTCATATGGGAGAACGAGAAGTGTGGGCATCGCAAGGATATGTAGATCCGCGATGCTATCTTCACTACATAGAGATACCTGTCAATCTACGCTTTAAATGGACTCGCATGCAGGGTCTTGAAGAATATATTGCTCCCTTTGTGTTTGGCGGACCATCATTGTCGCTGTTGGCGGCTCATAGCAATATTGAAGCTGTAGATTATGCATTTGGCGAAATAGGAGTGCAATGTGGTTTCGGCTTTGAGATATTGAAGCGTTGGCAGATTCAAGCATCTTATACATGGGGAATGACCTATGCGCTCAAGACAAAACTCCTTGACGACTTCAGCGCTCAAAATCGCACGTGGTCAATCCGAGCAACCTATTTCTTCTAATCGGGAAGACAGAAAAGACATAAATTTTATAATATGATATAATTAACGGCGGTAGATTCTATCGCCGTTAATTGTGTGTCAACAAGGGAAATAAAAATCGTTCCGAGATTATTGCAAAGATTCAATAATAAACGGAACGATTTAACGGGGAGCGGCAAACGAGGCTCGAACTCGCGACCCTCAGCTTGGGAAGCTGATGCTCTACCGACTGAGCTACTGCCGCATTGCTATTCTCAAAATCGTGTCGCACAGATGTATCGGCGATTTGAATGATGCAAATTTACTGCTAATTTTTTGATTACACAAATTAAATTTCATATTCCTTTTGGGGGGGGAGATGTATCATGATGTCGGAGAGGAATCCCAATATAAACGCAAATTATAGAATCCAAAATATAGAATCCGAATTGAAGCGTAAATCGTGACAAATCCAAATCGAAATGCAAATTGAAATTTAGGTGAAATTTTTAACGGAGAGTTTGTGATAATGATAGTTTTTCGTACTTTTGCGAGTAGAGACACGTTATTACTTTTACTGATCTTAAATTTCGTATTATGAACTGTTTTAAAGTGGGATGTCCCAATAATTGGAGGGTTAAATATTTATCAAGAATAGTTATAGCATTTGTGGCGATTTTGATGATGCCAAGTTGCTCCGATGATGACGGTGGCCCGGAATTGCCTCCACCACCTGACCCTGTTGTGGATAATGATGATTTGGGAGATTTGCTGCAGGCGTACAACGATGGTAAGATTTTTTCATCGGCAGTTTCGATGACCGATGGTTGCGTTATAAATTTTGCCGACGGCGAAAATCTGACAATCAATAAGTCGGAGTTTGAGATTGTGAATTGCACGACGAGCGAGCCTCTGAGTGTGTCCTCCCAAAACGGTCAATGGTGGGTAGGCGGAGTGTCGACCGGCATCAAGTTTAACGCGAATGTTGCAGATGAGGATGCGACGCCGGTGTATGTGTACTATGACAAGCAGACGCTTTATGTGTATCTGAGCAATAGTACTAATTTCCGATTCTGGAGCGTCGAGTTGCAAAAATATTGGCCGAGCGAGGCGGAACTTAAACGTCATCAAAATATACCTGTGATACGACTGACGGCACAGGGCCCGATTGTTGACAAAGATAATTATGTGGACGGTACAATCACGGTGCTCGACCCGGAGAAGTTGTATAGCGAAGTGACTGAATTCAGTGCGGACATGGGGATAAGAGGTCGCGGAAATTCGACGTGGAGCTGGCCTAAAAAGCCGTGGAAGGTGAAACTTGATTCAAAAGCGTCGATACTTGGCATGCCGGCAGATAAGGAGTGGGCGTTGCTTGCGAATTATTCCGACCGCACGTTGTTGCGCAATATTGTGGCTATGAAACTGTCGGAGATGTGCGGATTCTCGTGGACACCGCGAATAAGAAGTGTGGAGGTTTATCTCAACAATGAGTATCAGGGCGTTTACACGATATGCGAGCATAAGAAGATTTCATCGTCGAGAGTAAATATCGACGTTGTGGAAGAAGATGTCAGCGCGGGAGAGGCTCTCGAAGGTGGCTATTATCTTGAAGTAGAGGAGGCTCAAGACGCAGAAGTGTGCTGGTGGACGCAAATGGGAGTCCCGATGATGTTCTCGGATCCAGAGGAGCCTAACGCGGCGCAAGAGGCTTATGTCAAGAATTATATTTCGGAATTTGAGACAGTGTTGCAGGGATCGAAATTCGCTGATCCGGAGACCGGATATGCGGCGTATCTCGATTTGAAATCGTTTATTGATTTCTATATAGTGCAGGAGTTGACTAAGAATGTCGATGGCAATATGCGTAAAAGCACGTTTATCACGAAGGAACGCGGAAAGAAAATGGAGATGTACCATTTGTGGGATTTCGACTTGACGATGGGCAACTGCGGATATTTCAACGGCACGGTAGGAAACGGTCCGGAAAACTTTTGGGTGAAGGATTATGATTCGCACTCCAATTATGGTGGCGGATGGTACCGTCGATTGTTCCAAGACCCGGCGTTTGTCGACAAGGTTCAGGCAAGATGGAATGAATTGAAGCCGCAGTTGGAAACAATTCCCGATTTCATAGAGGCACAGGCAATGGCGCTTGATCCGGCACAAAAGCATAATTTCCAACGCTGGAGCATAAATGAGTCGGTGGATTGGGTAAGATTCCCGTCGCTTGGGTCGTATGAGGCAGAGGTTGAATATTTGAAATCGTTCTACAAGGAGCGATTGATATGGCTCGACCGCGAACTCAATAAGTTATAGAATAAAGATGTAAAATATTAGGTATTATAAATTTAGGACCGGCGCAGATTAAAGTGCCGGTCCTTTGAATTTGTTGGGACCTCCTTGCCGGTATAGAATTGCAAGGAGGTTAATTTTGATGCTAAATTTGTCGTATTAATATTCAAATTGAATATTTAGGTGACCACAAGGGAAGAAAATGCCACTTACTAAAATGCCTAACCAATTAGGTTTGGTCGTAAGGTGACACTTCATTTGTCCTGTTGCTGAACGTACCGGTTCAACTGTAATGTTACCTTTGACGGGATGAAAATTCATGGAATTTCCGACCATGGAAAATTCCAAGTTAAATGGGGTATCCGGGACTTCAATTCTTGTTTCACCTCCGGCGGATATTTTAGCGACTTCCCTTCCGTCAATTTTAATGCGGTAGGGCATAACTCTTCCTACATATGCTCGGTCTCGTGTTATTGTAATGATGTTACTCATGATAATAATAAATTTATGCAGCTGCAGCAGCGATTAAACATATAATAAAGAAAAATAGTGCGACACCGGCACTTATTATTCCCCATAACTTGGCTTTATTTGAAGCGTCCTGTGCCTCTTGATGGTTTCCTTCGGACCAAAGGCGGTTAACCTTAGACGCGTAGACGATTGAAACTATGCCGAAAGGTAAAGAACAAAGCACGGTAGTAAGAATCGCTAACCACATGTAATTGTCGGGTTTGTTGCTTAAAACCTGAGGTTGTTGTTGAGCATAACCATAGTACCCGGGAGCTGGTGGGGTTTGCGGTTGTGGAGGCATCTGCGGTTGAGGTGGTGTAGGAGGCGCAATATGAGCCATAATAGCCGGGACTTCGGCGGCGCGTTGCCATGATACCATCCCCGGGAGCCATACCATTGTACCTGCTGTTACATTATGAGCAGATGCGTTGGTTAGAGGAATTGGGCCGACTTTCTCTCCGGCAAAATTCAAGTAATAAAACTCTTTCGTGGTAGTATGAATAAATTTTTAAGTGGCAATCTTGTCCCCGGAATGCCCTATTAACAAAATGTAAACAAAAAGCGTAGGACAATGTTCTGCTTAACCAAACAGAGGCATCGCCAAACGCCTAACTAAGAGATAAACAGTCCATTCCCACGCCATTTCGAATATCGGAATCCTCAAGGAGAGGAATGGATATACGAACAACATGAGCGTACTTTCGACTGCTTTTCTTTCTTAGTTTGAAAATTGGCGATTTCCTGTTTGAAGATAAAGCTCGAAACGCTTTTTGGTGTTGTTTCACCACTTTGTAATCAGTAAGATGAAACTAATCTAATAAAATTTTAAAGGCTACTCTTAGCCTTATCATAAGCAAATGTATAAGTTTTTATTGTATTAAGCAAATATAATGTCAAATTTCATTGCCATTTCATTGCCATCTTGCATATTGTATACAGCGTCGCTAATCATTCAAGACTAACGTTGTTTTTTGTTGATGCGAGGAGGGCGTTGTTGAGGAGATTGGTGAATTGGTAGTTTTTGAGTCCCCACCGAGGGTAGATAAGTAGGTTGTCGGGGGCTTGTGAGACGAATCTTTCGATAGCTATTGAGGGGTCAATTCTGTGGATAATATCGCAGCAGAGGGATATGTATTGCTCGACAGTGAATCGAGGAATTTCTATCTCTCCGTTTTCAACCTGTTGAGCGAGACGAGTGTTGCGAATGAGCTGAAGTTGGTGGAATTTAACGGTGTCGGGTTTGACTTTGTTGATAGCGTCGACGGTTTGCATTATCAATTCAGTGTTTTCTCCGGGGAGTCCGATTATGAAATGAAGCCCAACATCAATGCCTCTTTGTTTAGTCATATCCACGGCATCAACAACGCATTGCCAAGAGTGGCAACGGTTGACGAGTTGCAGGGTGGAGTTGTGGGAACTTTCTGCTCCATATTCGATAATCACGCGGTGGTGTCGGTTAATATCGGCTAAAGCGTCGAGTAGGGGCGCAGATATGCAGTCGGGGCGAGTTCCAATTATTATAGCGTCGACACCGTCGACAGATAATGCTTCATTGTAGAGATTGAGCAATCGGTCGATATGCGCGTGGGTGTTGGTGTAGGATTGGAAATAGGCAATATAGCGCATATTTGGGTATTTATGCGCGAAAAATTGTCGGGAGTTGATAAGTTGCTGAGTAATCGAGTTTCCTTCAATCTCCGGAGAGAAAGAGTTGTTGTTGCAGTAGGAGCAACCTCCATATCCGATAGAACCATCGCGATTAGGACATGAAAAATGTGCGTTTACCGTGAGTTTTTGCATTTTGCAGGGGAAACGTTCGGCAAGGTAGTCGGCGTAATCGCGATACAGTTTCATTTTGAGAAATCAGATATGAGTAGCTTTGTTGAGGAGGTAGGAGTCGAGTATTACGCAAGCCGCCATTGCTTCAACGATGGGAACAGCGCGAGGGAGCACGCAAGGGTCGTGTCGGCCACGAGCTTTGAGCGTCGTAGCGTTTCCATCGGCGTCGACGGTTGCGATTTCTTGAAGTAGTGTGGCAACAGGTTTGAAGGCGACGCGGAAATAGATGTCCTGCCCGTTGGAGATACCACCTTGAATTCCGCCTGAGTTGTTGGAGGCAACGGTAATGCCCCCATTATTATTGGGGATAAAAGTGTCAATCATTTGCGAGCCTCGCGACGAGCAACCGTCGAATCCCATGCCGTAGTCAAAGCCTTTAGCAGCGTTGATAGAGAGCATTGCGGAGGCCAGTCGAGCTTGTAGCTTTCCGAATGCGGGGTCGCCCAATCCGACAGGGCAACCTTTGATAACGCAAGATATGATGCCGCCTATGGTGTCTCCTTCATTTTTGACTTGGGTGATGAGTTGATGCATTTTCTCGGCGATTTCGGGCTCGGGGCAGCGAACATCGTTGGCGTCGATATCGGAGAGATTGAGTTCGGTGTAGTTTTTGTCGAGGGAAATATCACCGACGGTTGATGTGTAGGCGGTGATTGAAATTCCGAGTGATTGCAGGATTTGTTTTGCGATAGCACCTGCAACCACGCGCGAGATAGTTTCACGGGCAGAGGAGCGTCCTCCACCGCGGTGGTCGCGCAACCCATATTTTGAGGTGTAAGTGAAATCGGCATGAGAAGGACGGAAGAGATTACGGATATTGTCGTAGTCGGCAGAGTGTTGGTCGGCATTTTCAACAATAAAACCTATGGGGTGTCCGGTTGTAACTCCTTCGAATAACCCGGAAAGTAGTTTTACTTTATCTTTTTCATCACGTTGAGTGACAATGGCGGATTGTCCCGGTCGACGTCGATTGAGTTCGCGTTGAATCTCGTCGATAGAGATATGACAACCAGCGGGAACTCCATCGATTACGCCACCGACAGCGGGCCCGTGAGACTCACCGAAAGAGGTGAGAGTGAAGATGTTACCGAAAGCGTTATTACTCATCGTTGCAAAGAGTTAGGTCGGCTATGGTAGCACCGACGTAATTAATCAAATCATTAGGGTTGATTTCAAGCTGAAGCCCGCGCACACCTGCGCTGACAAATATGGCATCGAAATCAAGGGCGGTAGAGTGGAAGAAGGTAGGAAATTTTTTCTTCATTCCTATAGCAGTGCAACCGCCGCGAATATATCCGGTGAGCGGGAGAAGCTCTTTCATCGGGATAAGGTCGGCTTTTTTGACAGCTGCGGCTTTAGCGGCCTTTTTGAGGTCGACTTCGCAGTTGCCGGGGACAACGCAAACGAAATTGCGAGGGTCGCGGTCGGCTTGGAGGACGAGAGTTTTGAATACACGATTGATATCCTCGTCGAGTTGTTCGGCGATGTGTTGGGCGCTAAGGTCGCTTTCGTCGACAATATAGGGTACAAGGCGATATTTAATTTTCGCTCTGTCCAGAAGCCTTGCAGCGTTGGTTTTTTCAATTTTGTTTGCCATTAGTTGCAAAGTTACTGAAAAAAATGGATAGAAGTAACAATTTGACGCATTTTTGATTTAAGGAGGTAGTAATTTTGCAATGGGGAAGATAGGAATAGAAGGTGGGAATAGGAGAAATGGAGAAAGAGAATGAGGCTAAAAAAATTATTGGTGTCCGCTAAAAATCATTAGCGTATTCAGCAACTTCTAATTTCTCGGACAGCCGATGCTTTGGACGTAAAAGTTGCCATTTTTGTGCTGCAAAAGGCATAATAAGCCTAAAAACAGCAAGGACAGCCATTCAAGGGTACGTTTCTTTAGTACGAGGTTCTGATTTTTTAGCGGACAGCCGTTGACTCCCATTAAATAGGGGGCTTGTCTGTTGCCAAAACTGGTATAGTCAACCACAAAAACATGTTTAGCGGACAGTAATATAAAAAAATCGGCTCCGCGAGCGAAGCCGATTTAGAAGATATGTTAACTCAGTTTACGCAATAAAATTAAAGCGCTTTGTTTTGAGACCCGAGAACGTTAACGATTTTGTGTTTGTAAAGTTTTTCCATGTTGTCGCGAGCGGGACCGAGGTATTTGCGGGGGTCGAATTCAGCGGGTTTTTCAACGAAAACTTTACGAATAGCAGCAGTCATAGCGAGGCGGCTGTCAGAGTCGATGTTGATTTTGCAAACAGCAGATTTAGCTGATTCGCGCAACCATTCTTCGGGGATACCGATAGCGGCTTTCAAAGCGCCACCATTAGCGTTGATAGTTTCAACTTCGTCTTGGGGAACAGAAGAAGAACCGTGGAGCACGATGGGGAATCCGGGAAGTTTTTGTTCAACAGCTTTCAACACGTCGAATGCCAATGGCGGGGGAACGAGTTTGCCGTTTTCATCGGTAGTACACTGTTCGGGAGTGAATTTGTAAGCACCGTGAGAAGTACCGATAGAGATAGCGAGGCTGTCGCAACCAGTGCGAGTAGCGAAGTCGATAACTTCTTCGGGGTCAGTGTAAGTGTGGTGGTCAGAAGAAACTTCATCTTCAACGCCGGCGAGAACACCGAGTTCACCTTCTACAGTAACGTCGAATTGGTGAGCGTATTCAACAACTTGTTTAGTGAGAGCCACGTTTTCTTCGTAGGGAAGGTGAGAACCGTCGATCATAACAGAAGAGAAACCGCTGTCGATACAAGATTTGCAGAGCTCGAAGCTGTCACCGTGGTCGAGGTGAAGCACGATTTGGGGATTAGCCCAACCAAGTTCTTTAGCGTATTCAACAGCACCTTGAGCCATGTAGCGGAGAAGAGTAGCGTTGGCATAGTTGCGAGCGCCTTTAGAAACTTGCAAGATCACAGGAGATTTTTCTTCAGAAGCAGCTTTGATGATAGCTTGAAGTTGCTCCATGTTGTTGAAGTTGAAAGCGGGAATAGCATAGCCGCCTTCGATTGCTTTGGCAAACATCTCGCGAGTGTTAACCAAACCTAATTCTTTGTAACTTACCATTGTTATTTTTGTTTTATCAGTTGATAATTTAATATTTGCCTTTAGCTTTATTAGAGTAGAAGTAGATTGATGAGATAATCCTTAGCCTCTATTTGTAGCGCAAAGTTACGATTTTTTTTAAAAAGTAGAAACAGTTTTACACCTTTTGTTTAGTAGATTTCAGGGTCGAATATTTTGTCCGGCAACGTTGACGAGTTTGATATTGAATTTCAACGTGCTGAAAGGCAAAATCCCGTCTCGAGCAGTTGAGCCGTAGGCCTGAGAATAGGGCACTATAACTTCAACTGTGTCACCTACATGCATTTTCTCCATCGCAATAGCCCACCCCGGTATTACGCTGTTGACTTGGAATCGCACAACGGAGTCGGCAGGTTGCAGGCTGAGGTAAGAGGAATCGAAAGGCTCATTCTCGTAATTTCTACCATAGTATTTTACGTCAACGGTAGAAGTGTAGATGGGAGTGAGGTTTTCTTGGGTTAATGTTGTGTCGTTGAACCAGCGCATCAGTACATAGGCATTTTCGTTCCAAACGGGGACAACTTTGGTGTAAACCTTGTTGCCATCGCCGTCGGTCAAAGCTTCTTGCTCTGCCATAAAAGCATCGTTGGCTTCGCGATATTCTTTGTATTCATCCCATACATCGTTGCTATCATCGCTACCGCAAGATGAAATGAATCCTGCAGCAAACGCTCCGATGAAGGTAAAGAGAAAAAACTTCTTCATGTTTATTTGATAGGTTGAGGTTTAGAAATCAACTGAAGGAGCCTCTTCCGTGCCGAAATTTACGACCGGAGCTTTAGAAGCGGCAACATCAGCTTTGAACATGTCCTTTTCGGTGTACCCCCAAGCGAACAAACTTCCGGGGAAACGAAGGATTTTTTTGTTGAATTTCTCAACAGCTTCGTTGTAGCGAGTGCGTTCGGTATTGATACGGTTTTCAGTTCCGCTCAATTCGTCCTGAAGAGCCAAGAAGTTGGAGTTGGCTTTTAAGTCGGGGTAAGCCTCATGCACGGCGTTGATATAGAGCCCCGCTTTCTCCATAAGATTATTTTGAGAAGCTTGAACTTGCCCAATTTCTTGGCTGCTCAATGCTGCATTAGCTTCGTCGTAGGCTTTTTTGAGACCCACGCGAGCGTCGGTTACGCCTTGCAATGTAGATGACTCGTGCTGAGCGTAGCCTTTTACGGTGTTAACGAGGTTGGGGATAAGGTCGAGACGACGCTGGTAGGCGCTTTCTACATCACCCCAAGTCTTTTTTACAGCTTGGTCGGCGCTGACGATACCGTTGCGAACTACGATGCAACTGCCAACTCCCAAAAGGAGTGCAGCGGCAACGCAGATTAGTATTATATACGATTTTTTCATTTTAATCTATAATTTGTATTTGTTATTATGACAATTTGCGAAGCAAAGAGTTGATTGACACTTGGTCGTGAATCAACTTGTGGAGGTCGGCGATATTAACACGAGTTTGTTGCATAGAGTCGCGTTCGCGCAATGTGACAGTGTTGTCCTCAAGAGTTTGGTGGTCAACGGTGATACAGAAAGGTGTACCAACGGCATCTTGACGACGGTAGCGCTTACCGATAGAGTCTTTTTCGTCGTAGTTGGTAGCGAAATCGAATTTCAAGTCATTGACAATTTCGCGAGCTTTTTCGGGCAGACCATCTTTGCGCACCAAGGGCATAACGGCACATTTAGTAGGCGCGAGGGGAGCCGGGAGGTGTAAAACTACGCGAGTTTCGCCATTTTCGAGAGCTTGTTCTTCGTAGCTTGAGCAAAGCACAGAAAGGAACATACGGTCAACACCGATAGAAGTTTCGATAACGTAGGGGGTGTAGGACTCGTTGAGTTCAGGGTCGAAGTATTGAATCTTTTTGCCTGAGAATTTTTCGTGTTGCGACAAGTCGAAGTTGGTGCGAGAGTGAATACCTTCCACTTCTTTGAAACCGAAGGGCATTTCAAACTCGATGTCGGTAGCGGCGTTGGCGTAGTGAGCGAGTTTGTCGTGGTCGTGGTAACGATATTTAGCGTCGCCCAAACCGAGCGCTTTATGCCAGCGTAGACGAGTTTCTTTCCATTTTTTGAACCATTCGAGTTCCGAACCGGGGCGAACGAAGAATTGCATTTCCATCTGTTCGAATTCGCGCATACGGAAAATAAATTGGCGAGCAACGATTTCGTTGCGGAATGCTTTACCGATTTGAGCGATACCAAATGGTAGGCGCATACGGCCTGTTTTCTGCACGTTGAGGTAGTTAACGAAAATACCTTGAGCAGTTTCGGGACGAAGGTAAACGTTCATAGCCCCGTCGGCAGTAGAACCCATTTCGGTGCGGAACATGAGGTTGAATTGGCGCACGTCGGTCCAGTTGCGAGTGCCACTGATGGGGCAAACGATTTCTTGGTCGAGAATGATTTGACGCAATTCGTCGAGGTTGTTATCGTTCATTGCAGTAGCGAAACGTTCGTGGAGCGCATCGCGTTTTTGGGTCAATTCAATGACACGACTGTTGGTGGTGCGGAATTGCTCTTCGTCGAAGCTTTCGCCGAAGCGTTTGCGAGCTTTTGCGATTTCTTTTTCAATTTTTGCGTCGAATTTAGCAAGTTCTTCTTCTATAAGAACGTCGGCGCGGTAGCGTTTTTTTGAATCGCGGTTGTCGATCAACGGGTCGTTGAAAGCATCAACGTGTCCCGAAGCTTTCCATATCGTAGGGTGCATGAAGATTGCCGAGTCTATGCCTACGATGTTGTCGTTGAGGAGGGTCATAGCATCCCACCAATAGCGTTTGATGTTGTTTTTAAGTTCTACACCATTTTGCCCGTAGTCGTAGACAGCTGCAAGTCCGTCGTAGATTTCTGATGATTGAAACACAAAACCGTATTCCTTGGCGTGTGAAACGATTTTTTTGAAGACATCTTCTTGTTGTGCCATTTTTCTTTATGTATTTAAATTTCTATTATGTTCTTAATTGTTGATGAGGTTGATATGATTAGACGTTGAATCGGAAGTGCATGATATCGCCGTCCTGCACGATGTATTCTTTACCTTCAACGCCGAATTTACCGGCTTCTTTTACTTTTGCTTCGCCACCGAGAGTCACATAGTCCTCATATTTGATTACTTCAGCGCGGATGAACCCTTTTTCGAAATCGGTGTGAATTACGCCGGCGCATTTGGGTGCTTTTGAACCGCGACGGAATGTCCAAGCGCGACATTCATCTTCTCCGGCAGTGAAGAATGTTTGCAAGTCGAGAAGATGGTATGCAGCACGAATCAAACGAGATACACCTGATTCAGTGAGTCCGATTTCTTCGAGGAATGCTTGGCGATCTTCGTAGGAGTCGAGTTCGGCGATGTCGCTTTCGGTAGCAGCGGCAACGATAAGAAGGTCGGCACCTTCATTTTTAATAGCTTCTCTAACGGCATCTACATACTTATTTCCGTTGACAGCAGAGGCGTCATCAACGTTGCAAACATAGAGCACGGGTTTTGAAGTTAGCAAGAAAAGTTCACGCGCGAATTTTTGTTCGTCGGCAGTTTCAAATTGCACAGAACGAGCGGGCAAACCTTTGTCGAGAGCTTCTTTGTATTGGCAAAGAACTTCGTATTGCATTTTAGCCGTTTTGTCGCCGCCTGTTTGAGCTTGTTTTTGAGTGCGAGCGATTCTACTTTCGATAGTTTCGAGGTCTTTTATTTGTAGCTCGTAGTCGATAATTTCTTTGTCGCGAACTGGGTCAACGGAACCATCCACGTGAGTGATATTGTCGTCGTCGAAGCAACGCAACACGTGGAGAATAGCATCGGTTTCACGAATGTTGGCGAGGAACTTGTTGCCCAAACCTTCACCTTTGCTGGCGCCTTTAACCAACCCCGCGATGTCAACGATTTCGACAGTAGCAGGGACAACGCTTCGAGGATTGCACATTTCAACCAATTTGTTGAGACGTTCATCGGGAACAGTGATTACACCGACATTAGGCTCGATAGTGCAAAAAGGGAAGTTGCCCGATTGAGCTTTAGCATTGGAAAGACAATTAAACAAGGTCGATTTGCCAACGTTGGGCAGACCTACGATTCCGCATTTAAGTGACATTGTTTTATCTAAATCTTTGAAGTTTTACCTATTGTTATCAATGAAAGGAGAATAAGCGATAAAACCGATTGTAAATGGCTGAAAATCCTATGAATTCAAAGGAATTCGACGCATTTCTCCATTAAAGTGCAAATTTAATCATTTTATGCCAACAATCCACTATCAATTAACCTTTTTTAGAAGTGTGTAGAGTTACGAGTGATGCCCAACATACTATTTACGTTTGCTCATTACCTCCCATCTATTTATTGGTTTGCAATGGAGACACCTGAATTATATGGTTGATGTGATTAGTACATGCCATTCTTTATCGGAATCTTTGCGCTGGATATATCCTTTCTTAATTAAATTATTAATTTGTTTCTGAATGGCAGATGTATTAATGCCAATCAACTTGGTTAAATCTTCATACGAAATCGATGGATTTTCTTGTAGGGCAAACAATATTTTGGACGTATTAGGACTCCGAAACGTAACAATTTGACCATCATACCACCATATATTTTCGGCGGATTTGGTGAAAAAATCAATATCTGCTGTTATTTCAGATTTAACTAATTTATTGAAATAAGTCATAAAATGACGAATTTCTCTTAGAGTGGCGTGAGCGCCATCCGACGGAACGGGTCCTACGACAATGTCGGATTGATGCAATGCTTCTAAATAGGCTTGCTTATCTTTATTGCGCACAACAATCATAGGCCATTCGTGTCGCGAAAGGATATAGTTGACCATCAATCGTGCAATACGTCCATTCCCATCTTCAAATGGGTGAATACGAATATATCTATAATGGAACAACGCGGCAAGTTCGATTGGCATGTACTTGCCACTTTTTTCGGCTTCGTTATACCAATTCACCAAATCGTTCATCAGAGCCGGGGTTTCTTCCGGTGTAGCATATTCAAAACGGTCCCCGTAGCGCGTAATAACACTATTAGGGCGTGTCTTGTATGATCCGGCATGGACAACATAACTTGATTGCAATCCTCCCGGCAGAGAGGTATAAACTGTATAATCTTCACGCAATAAGGTGTGATGAAGTTGACGAATAAAAGTTTCAGTCAGCGGCAATTTCTCCTTAGCAACCTCGGCCATCATTTTTAATCCGACATTGCTCGCTTTCATCTCCTCGAAGTCTTTCATCTCAGCTTCGCCACTTACTTTTCCAAATAGCAGCAATAGCTCAGTCTGACCATAAGTCAAGGTATTACCTTCCATGTGGTTTGAATTGAAGTTGTATTCTACGGTGAATCGACGAGCCAATTGGGCTTGTTTCTTCTCCGTTAAAGGGAGAAGAGACTTCCATTTATTATATATGCTGATAATGTCTGTCATATACTTCGATGTGTTAAATACCACTATTTTTGGTGGTATGCTACCACCTTTGATGCGCTATATGCGCAAATGTATTAAAAATTTTTGATATAGTGGTTGTTTTTAATGACTATTCTTTCTTTTGTCGGGTAATCTCCTTCAGAAAAGTTGAGGTGCAAAAAAAACGAGGAGACCAATTTTGGTCTCCTCGTTGGAGTTTATCAAGTAGAAATAAAATCTTATTTCTTAGAAAGTTGCTCTTTGAGAGCAGCGAGAGCTTCGATGTCGCCGAGAGTAGTTTTTTCTACAGTAGTAGCGGCAACGGGTTCAGCCTCTTTGCGAGGAGCACGTTTGGGAGCAGCTTTCTTAGCTTCAGCGCGTTCTGCCTTAGCTTCATCTTCGAAGATACGGCTGTGAGAAAGGATGATGCGCTTAGAGTCTTTGTTGAACTCGATAACTTTGAAGTTGAGTTTTTCGTCAACTTTAGCTTGGCTGGCGTCTTCTTTAACGAGGTGTTTGGGAGTAGCGAACCCTTCAACACCGTAGGGAAGAGCGATAACAGCACCTTTGTCGAGCATTTCGATGATAGTACCTTCGTGGATAGAACCTACGGTGAAGATAGTTTCAAATACGTCCCAAGGATTTTCTTCGAGTTGCTTGTGACCGAGGCTCAAGCGACGGTTGTCTTTGTCGATTTCGAGAACTTGAACGTCGATATCAGCACCGATTTGAGTGAATTCAGTGGGGTGTTTGATTTTCTTAGTCCAAGAGAGGTCAGAGATGTGGATGAGACCATCAACGCCTTCTTCGAGTTCAACGAATACGCCGAAGTTGGTGAAGTTGCGCACTTTAGCAGTGTGCTTGCTACCAACGGGATATTTAGCTTCGATGTTTTCCCAGGGATCTTCTTTGAGTTGTTTGATACCGAGTGACATCTTGCGGTCTTCACGGTCGAGAGTGAGGACAACAGCTTCGATTTCGTCGCCTGCTTTCATGAAGTCTTGAGCAGAACGTAGGTGTTGAGACCAAGACATTTCGCTAACGTGGATAAGGCCTTCTACGCCGGGAGCGATTTCGATGAATGCGCCGTAATCAGCCATAACGACAACTTTACCTTTAACTTTGTCGCCCACTTTGAGGTCGGGGTTAAGGGCATCCCAAGGATGGGGTTGAAGTTGTTTCAAGCCGAGAGCGATACGTTTTTTCTCGTTATCGAAGTCGAGGATAACAACATTGAGTTTTTGGTCGAGGCTGACAACTTCTTCGGGATGGTTAACGCGTCCCCAAGAGAGGTCGGTGATGTGGATAAGACCGTCAACGCCGCCGAGGTCGATGAATACGCCGTAGGTAGTGATGTTTTTAACAGTACCTTCGAGAACTTGACCTTTTTCGAGTTTAGAGATGATTTCGCGTTTTTGTTGTTCGAGTTCAGCTTCGATGAGAGCTTTGTGGCTGACAACGACATTTTTGAATTCTTGGTTGATTTTAACAACTTTGAATTCCATAGTTTTGCCAACGAAGATATCGTAGTCGCGGATGGGTTTAACATCGATTTGAGAACCGGGGAGGAACGCTTCGATGCCGAATACATCAACGATCATACCACCCTTAGTGCGGCATTTGATGTAACCCTTGATAATTTCATCGCTTTCGAGAGCTTGGTTAACGCGTTCCCAAGAGCGAGAAGCGCGAGCCTTGCGGTGAGAAAGGATGAGTTGTCCTTTTTTGTCTTCTTGGTTTTCGATGAACACTTCTACAACGTCGCCTACTTTGATTTCGGGGTTGTAGCGGAATTCACTAACGGGGATGATACCGTCAGATTTGTAACCGATGTTAACCACAGCTTCGCGTTTGTTGAGGGCGATGATGGTACCTTCGATTACGTCTTTGTCTTTTACGGTGTTAAGGCTCTCGTCGTAAGTTTTGGTAAGCTCTTCGCGAGATTTTCCACCAGTGGTTTCGCCTTTTTCGTAGGCATCCCAATCGAAATCAGCGATTGGAGAGTTTTTAACTTCTTCAGTCATTAAATTAAATGGTTAATAAATTAGTTAATTAAATCAGTTATGCTCAACAAGTTAGGCGCCATAAACTTCAATATTGGCGGGATTGCCAAGCGGATAGAAGTTTCCAGCACATAATTTGAGCGGTGCAAATGTAATTAAAATCTTCCAATTAACCTAAATTTTGTTGCTAATTTTTATATTGGTGTCCGCTAAAAATCATTAGCGTATTCAGCAACTTCTAATTTCTCGGACAGCCGATGCTTTGGACGTAAAAGTTGCCATTTTTGTGCTGCAAAAGGCATAATAAGCCTAAAAACAGCAAGGACAGCCATTCAAGGGTACGTTTCTTTAGTACGAGGTTCTGATTTTTTAGCGGACAGCCGTTGACTCCCATTAAATAGGGGGCTTGTCTGTTGCCAAAACTGGTATAGTCAACCACAAAAACATGTTTAGCGGACAGTAATATAATTTTTAAGCAGTTGCGCAAAAAAACGCAAAAAAGAAGCGACGAAATTACTATTTATGAGTTCAATATTATTGAACGGAACGCTTACTATGTTGATTCATATAAATGATAGCTGCATTATTCGAAATAGAATCCATCTTATCCCTATCACTATATGGAAGCGTACTCAGCCAATTCAAGATATTAAGAAGGGCATACACACCTGTTTTATTAGCATAGTTTGCTTTGCCAGATCTGATGTCTTCGTAGGTATTCAAGAATCTATGATTACCATCATTGCTGTATTCTACAAGAAAACGCATGAGTCCTTGAAGATATATCGGGACTATATCCCGCATTTCGCTTTTTCCGAAGAATTTACTATGCTCTGTTATTTTTGAAGGAACGAACTCAAACGGGATAAGCTTGATTTGAGACATGAACTTACAAATCCAATCAACAATGAGTCTTACTTTACCCGGAACGCTATTATCCATGTCAAAATTGTCGTTAGTCTCCATATCTATCAGTAACTCGACCAAATCTTGACCATCATATACATGAAATGCGTCCGAATACTTCTGTTTAATCTTCGTAGTCTGGAATTGAGCCACAGCTTCCCTAATATCATCCAAAATTATTTCCTTATCTGCCGGTTTGTCATAATACTGACGTTTGAGCCATGGGGTATCTTTAGGAATAAGATATGGAAGCACATCCTTCCACCGTTCGCCGCCTGCGGTGTAGACGAACCATGGAATATCAACTCTAAGACGATACAGATTTATGATTGCGTAAGTCAAAGCGTCTAAAACTGCCACACCTCCAGGTTTGATAAGGCAATTAGCATCAAGTATGATTGCCTCATAAGACTTGTCTCTGTCCTGAAGCTTACGAATCCCATCATCAACACATTCCGCGACTTCCAATAAGATTCCTTTTTGATTGTGGGCAAATTTCATAAATCCCTGCTGTGGCTCATCATCAATCCACAGTACTTTAATAATATGCTGATCACTCATACGATGTTTCGATTAAAGGTATGAAAATGACATATCTGATAGTAAAGCCTTCCGGATCATTGGTAAGCTCCTCCAGATGAATATTTCCACAATAATGTTCTACGATAGACTTCATTTGGTAACCTCCAATACCGGAACCGGAGCCTTTTCCCCATTCAAAAACTCGTGTTGGATTCATGCCCGGAGGGAGTGGCGTTCCGTTATTTGATACATAAATCCTAAGATACGGTCTACTTTCAATTTCAACACATCTGAAATTAACAGCGATAAAGTAGTCTCCACGGTTTTTGTCCGTAAAACCGTATTTCCGTGCATTGGAGAATATGTTTTCAAAAA
Organism: uncultured Barnesiella sp.; assembly: GCA_964462445.1. Lineage (GTDB taxonomy): Bacteria > Bacteroidota > Bacteroidia > Bacteroidales > Muribaculaceae > JAGBWK01. The sequence continues at coordinate 26,984 of CAYWXG010000008.1, forward strand.
GGATTTTAAAATCCTGTTCAGAGAAACGGAAAGTTGGTGTTTCATTCTCTTGGAGTTCACCAACCCATCTAACAGGATATCTCGTAGGTTTGAGCTCTTTTGCATTTCGAGCAATGAAATCACAAAAGTCTATATCTGTCACTTCGCTAAACGATACAGTATCGGTCAGGTGCTTTAACAAATCGGTTGCCTTATTCAAGCCATTCCTGATACCTGTGAGTTCTTCAAATAACGATGTGTGGAACAGCTTATCAACTTCGGTTTCTTTGGTCAGCGGTTCTGGGCTATTCTCAATAAAAGCATACAGGCTTTCAAATGATGGAATCACATCATTTAATACTTGTCCAATTCTATGCTTTCGAGTTTCCAATTCTCTTTTAGCCTCTTCTTCCCTCTTAGAACGAAGTATATCGTTCTCTATATCGAGTTTAGCGATAAGTGAGTTTTGATAATCAGCTATGGCGGCTCGCTGTTCCTCTAATGGAGGAACGACTATTTGCAGTTTACTGAAATGTTTACCATACTCAGTCGGCCTTCTAAATTTCAGTCTCCTCTTAACATAGTCTTTTGTCAGTTCAAGTATCAAATACTGAGGCAGTATGATACTTTTATCAGGGACAAAAGCTATATTATTGCGATGTGTATAAATCGGTTCCTTATCAATATGCAGAACTGCTCCTCTGGAACCTGCCGGGCTAATCCAAACGCAGTCTTCATCGATACGAATTGAGGATTTCATTGTTTTACCCAATGCAATTTCCTGCGATGAATAGCTTTTAAGAATATTTAGGTTATCAAACGAGGATAAGGTTGCCCAACGAACATTGTCCTGTCCTTCCGCTATTTGAACTCCAATGAAGTTGCCAATTTCATCTATGCTCATTAATTTAGAGCCAGACGGGACGTTCAAAGAGAGCTCGTAATAGTTCTCTGGTTCAAGTGAGTAATTTTTGCTCTTGATAAGCGTGTTGCTCACTACAATTTTGTATTCAGATTCGTTTTTCCACGCATCTATGATTTGATTGTATTGGAGCACGTTTGTCTTTTCGTCGATATAGTTACGAGCGTCCAAAATTGAAACCTTATCCCGCTGAGTGTCATCTTTCCGGGGATTCACCACGAGAAGCATAGTTTGTATGCCGGTATATGGCGCAAATAATCCCGCTGGCAACATCACCACACCTGATATGGCATCACGGTCAATCAACTCATTCTTAATCTTAAGATGTGAGAAACTGAATCCGGCAGGAAGGATAAATACGCCAACTTTCCCATCGTTAACGCACTTACGAATCAATTGAGCAGCTAAATTATCCGCACTGTTGCGCATAGGCTCAAATGGAGGTGTAGAAATCATTGCCTCATATGATGAGAAAGATGACTGCGTGGAATCACAACATTTTATAGTAGCATCGTCATATTCATACCATAACATGCGCAACTCAGCGATGCTTTGTATTACAGGATTGACATCTTCACCAAAGTAGCTAATGAACGGAGCGTCGGCCGTTATATACGTGCCTATACCACAACATGGGTTATAGACAACACCAATGCGTGTATACATGTGCATTATTTCCACGACCACATTGGAAAGTTCCTTCGGCTGCATATATTCACCACGGAAGCGAGATGTAGAGAAAATACGAAGGATTACATTATCAATTGCCTCATCCAAATAAGGCATATACCATTTGTCGTCAATTGACAAAAGACGAGATACCACTTCCAGCAAAAAGGATGGCTCCCACTGCGGTCGAAACAGAGCGGAACTGTCATCAGTGTTAGCCGGTTCATTGTGAAAAGAATGGGCTATTGCAACCAATTCCTTAGATGAAGCAATGTCTCCAATGATGTTGATATTGCCTATGCAATCCTTCTGCCATCGTTCAATAGTTTCATCTGAAAAAGATATTTTCGCATACTCAATATCTGCTCCACGTGACCAACCCCAAATAAGGTTGTCTTCATCATTGTCTGCGACAAAGTTCTCGACAATACGCAATTTACCGGCCTTGCGGAGGTATAACACAAGTAAAATCCAGAGCGGATATTTGGGATTATGACCGAAGAATATATCGATTGCTTCCTTAAACAGGTTCTCAGAATTTTTAACGAGAGTATCAGTGGATATTATCATAACAAACTGGATTTAAAAGGTGAAAAAACTTTTACGATGCAAAATTACTAGCTATGTGTTCAGTTTATCTGAACGAATTGATAATTCTTCAAAGTTTTGCTCACCTCCATTGAAATTATATCGACGAGCTTTTGCGGTTTCAAAACTGTGATAGCAGATCCATAGGATAAGAGCAGCTGTATAAGTTCTCTGTTTATTATGGTCTTTATTTCAAATATTGTTTCGTTCTCTCGTTTTTCAATAGGCTTTTGATTAGGTAGTATTGGTTTTGTTTGAATATAATCTAAAGATTGGGAGGAAACTGAGAAGTTGATTACTTCTGTCTCATCAAAAAGGTTCGATACTCCAATGACATCCTCAAAGATGTCATTGAAGTCAAACCTTGTGTTGGGAACATAAGGTACTGTACTATTTGAAATATCCTCTATACGATCCAGGGGGAAATTTGAGAGGTTACTTTTCCCATCGACACATCCAAACAGAAACCATCTTTTATTATACTGTTTTAGATAATAAGGATGGAAATTATACACAAGTGGAGCTTTACCAAATGGTCGATAAGTGATAATCAATGACTGCTCGGCAATTATCGCACTGAATAATCGTGAAAAGTGATTACGATTTTTGAGATAGATATTATCGTCAAACCCAACAACCGAGTCTTTTGTGGTAGGTATATTGAGGGTGGACTTGAAATGATTTATCATTTCATCAATCCACTCAAAATTTGGCATACCCTCAAACTTTGACAGAATAAAAATGGTTTGAGCCAACTTCGCCATGCCATCATCATCTAAGGGTATATTATAGATGGAAAAGTTCTTATCCTCGTATTCGTAGAATAGATATCTTCCTGATTTCCTTTGGATAATCCTTGCCTCCGGGAAATTGCTCTCAATTCCGCGAAGATCCTCTAAAATGGTATTTTTGGAAGTAACAGGCTTATACCCTGCATCTTCGAGCGCAACGTTGCACTTCTCCATCATATCCATGATAGAGTATTGTTTCGGACTACGAAGACACCTATCTATGATTTTCTGCCGTATCAGTGCGTTTTTAGTCTGCGCCATATTAAATAAAAAAGAATACCTAAGTAGCATCTGAAGGCAGTCCAAAGCCTGTAACAACTACTAAGGTGTTCTCAAAAAATTTTCGGCTCTCGCCGTATGTTTTTGATTTATCTATTGGACCATTTACAGATGAAGTCCTTGTTAGACTGCAAAGTTAACAATTTTTCTGAGATTAAGGTAATTTGACTCAGTGATTACACATTCATATTCAATGGAGTATCAAAAAGAAGAAAAAAAGAAGCGAGTTAAACCTGAAGTATAAGATTTAAACTCGCTGAAAAGTGCCCGGAACAAGACTCGAACTTGCACGCCTCGCGGCACTCGCACCTGAAACGAGCGCGTCTACCATTCCGCCACCCGGGCATTGCGTTGGCAAAGGTAGTAATTTTTTTTTGCCGTACAAACTTTTATGTGCTAATCTCATTTTAAGTATAGGCACATGGTGTAGATATGATTAGATAGTGTCAGGCGGGCGTTGGGTTATCTTTTAGTACGGAAAAAGTCGCGCATGAGGGCGGAACATTCGTCGGCGAGTATCCCTTTTGTCAGAGTTGCTTTGGGGTGGAAAGGGGCGATTGGAGAAATTGCTTTACGTCCGTCGATTGCGGGCCGTGGATAAATAAAGGTGGAGTATCCGCGCTTATCGTCGTCAGCTCCGTAAACGATGCGGCTTATTTGGCTCCAAGCAATAGCTCCGGCACACATCAAGCATGGTTCAACGGTTACGTATAATGTAGCTCCTGTAAGGTATTTGCCTCCAATGGTTTGAGTGGCGGCGGTGATTGCGAGCATTTCGGCATGGGCAGTCACGTCGTTGAGGGTTTCTGTCATGTTGTGACCACGGCCTATCACCTGACCGTTGGCAACGATAACGGCGCCGATAGGTATTTCGTCGGCATTAAGGGCAGCACGAGCTTCCTCTAAAGCCATTCGCATAAATCGGGCGTCAATTTCTTCTTGCATAGTTGGGATTAATTTACGAAATATCTATTGTCATGCCTTCATTTGCGGCGATAGTGTTAGGAAAAATACGGCAAGCATCGTCGAGGTGTATAGATTCATCGAGGTAGCTTTTAGAATAATGTCCTATGATTAGTTTTTTGGCTTCAGCGTCGACTGCGATTTGCGCAGCTTGTCCGGCGGTAGAGTGTCCACGTTGTGCTGCTTTTTCCATTTTGGAATCGTCGTAGGTGGCTTCGTGGTAAATTACATCGCAACCTTTGACTGCTTCAGCCACAAGGGGATTATAGATTGTGTCGGAACAGTAAGCGTAGCTAAAAGAAGGTTGAGCGGGAGTGGTCAGGCGATGATTTGGTATAATCTTGCCGTCGGGTGAAACAAAGTCGTTGCCCGCTTTGATGGCCTGGCGCATGGCGATAGGGACATTGTAGAAATCAACCATTTCGCGGTTGAGATGTCGCAATTTTGGTTTTTCGCGGAAGATGAACCCAACGCAAGGCACGCGATGATAAAGAGGGAATGTCTCGACGATGAGCGATTTGTCCTCGTAGATAATGGCGTTTTCCGGTTTTATTATATTGAATTTGAGTTCATAGGGGCGTTCACGGCAGAAGAAGTCGACAATTTGCTGAATAATTTCGGCACCTTCAGCGAAAGTGTGAATTGTGATGGTTCCTTCAATGTCATGTAGCGCCATAGTAGAAAGAAGTCCGGGAAGTCCGAGACAATGGTCGCCGTGGAGGTGGGAAATAAATATGTGGTTGAGGCGCGAATATTTTAGCTTCATGCGCCGCATAGCGAGTTGCGCCCCTTCCCCGCAGTCGATCATCATTAATTTGTCGCGATAGTCGATAACTTGGCAAGAGGGCATGTGGCGAAGCGAAGGAGTGGCAGAACCGCAGCCGAGAATATTTACTTTAAAATCAGACATTTTATGTAGTTTTCATGGATTTTGGAGAAATCAATTCTCTAAATAAATGAAATAGGTAAAGAGCTAAAGCCAAGGAGTTGCGTTGTATGAGTTGACCAATTCGATATTGTTGAGTTCGATGATGGTCAAAATGGCAGAAGCGATAGTGGTTATGATGCCGACCAAAATAGTATACAAATGAATCCGTTGGGCCGACAATCGATAGGCTAAGGTAGCTAAAATTGTCCCGGCAATGGCATGAGCTATTCCGAGGATTGGGAACCAACAAAATAATACTCCAACGATAACAAAAGCTAATGCAATGTAGGTCAGTATTTTTACCTGTCGAGTATTGGTTGTTTTATTTATCATAATGTTAGTCGCGATGAGCAATTTAAGAGTTGAGTGGCTTATAAAAGTAGCACTCAGATTGATATATTAAGAGTTCTGAAACACCCCCGAATTAGATGTTATTTCGTCGGAGTGATGAACGAGTCTTTAAATCCGATAAAATAGAGAATGCCATCGAGTCCGATAGTAGAGATAGATTGCTCGGCAGTGGCTTTAACTTTCGGTTTGGCGTGGAATGCTATTCCGAGACCGGCAGTGGCGAGCATCGGAAGGTCGTTTGCGCCGTCGCCAACAGCGATAGTCTGAGCGATGTTGACATTTTCAACTTGAGCAATGAGTCGCAGAAGTTCGGCCTTACGTTTTCCGTCGACAATTTCGCCTAAATAACGTCCGGTAAGTTTGCCGTCAACTATTTCAAGCTCGTTGGCATAAACGTAGTCAAATCCGAATTTCTGTTTTAGATAGTTTCCGAAATAAGTAAATCCACCGGAAAGGATAGCCGTCTTAAAACCGGCACGTTTTAGAACTTCCATCAACCGTCCGACCCCCTCTGTCACGGGCAAATTCTCAGCAATATCTTTCATTACGCTCTCATCCAGCCCTTTAAGAAGCGCAACACGCTGTCGGAAACTTTCGCAAAAGTCAATTTCGCCACGCATAGCACTTTCCGTAATTTCGCGTACTTGTTTTCCTACACCGGCTCGGTCGGCAAGCTCATCGATAACCTCAGTTTCAATCAAAGTAGAGTCCATATCGAAGCATATCAGGCGTCGGCACCGGCGATAGAGGGTGTCTTCTTGAAGAGAGATGTCAAAATCCTCTTCCGATGACACTTGCATAAATCGATTTTGCATCTCTCGGTAGTTGGAAGGAGTCCCACGTACTGAAAATTCGACACAAGCTTTGGACTGAGGTATGTCATGGTCGTTCAGGGGCATACGTCCGGTCAAACGTTGTATACCATCAATATTTAAACCTTGTTTGGCGATTTCGTCAGACACCAAAGCAATATGTCGTGCAGTCAATTTGCGCCCGAGGATGGTTATAATCCAACGATTTTTCCCTTGAAGACCCACCCAATGCTCGTATTCCTCAGTAGGAATAGGTTTGAAGCGAATGTTGACGTTGAGTTCCGATGCTTTGAATAGGAGATCTTTAAGGATGTCACCTGAAACGTCGGAAGTGGTTTTGAAAAGAATACCCAACGAGAGAGTGTGATGAATATCCGCTTGACCGATATCGAGGATTTGAGCATCATATCGGGATAGGATATTGGATAGCGAAGCCGTTACGCCCGGACGGTCGTTACCTGATATATTTACGAGTATTAGCTCGATAGATGGTGTAGCCATAATATGTGATAAATAATTGGATTTGAGAATTTGGAGCGCTTATAAAAGGATTCGTTTAAGACCGCGAGTGGTAGCTTATCAGCCCTTCCATTGGCGAGATGATAATTTTACCGATGTTGCAATCGATAGCAGCGGCGGCTTCTTGCAGGACATCGCGGAAGTGGTATGCAATAGAGCCGACAAAGTTGACAGGGAGAGTTTTATATGCCATATAGTGTGCGACATTTCTCACGAAGAACGATTTAAAAGAGTTGAGTACCAAGCGGTGGATAGAAGGTTCTTCGATATATTTGGCGAGGAACGGAGTCAGTGAAGCGAGGAATCTGTTGGCTTCTGGACTACCATACACGCGGTTAATAACGGTCTCCATGTTAAGGTCATACTGTTCGCGGAATTTCAGACATAATTCAACGGGAAGTTGCTTTTTAAATACGTCGGAAATAAGTTGTCGACCAAGCACCGCGCCACTACCTTCGTCGCCGAGAATGTAGCCAAGCGGAGCAATTGCATCAATGATTTTTTCGCCGTCGTAGAGGCAGGAGTTAGACCCTGTGCCGAGGATACAAGCGATACCGGGTTGATTGCCGCAAAGAGCTTTCGCAGCGCCGGTCATATCGCTCTCAACGGATATTGTAGAGGTGGGGAAAGAATTTTTAATAGCTTTCTCAACTGCTCGATTGTACTCGCCACCGCGGCATCCGGCTCCATAATAATATATGTGTTGTATTTGGGCTAAATAAGGATTCAGCTCGGGCGCAACTTCTTCTGCAATACGTTGCGACATTTCTTCGTATGTGAGCAATACCGGGTTCATACCGGTAGTGTTAAACTCAATTATCTTTTCGGTCTTTTCAATTAAGCACCATTTGATGTTACTGCTTCCGCCATCTGCGATAAGTATCATATTCAATCTTTTTTATTGTTTCCTATTATATTGACTATCACAATGCTGGGTTTAATATAAGTGATAGTGCTGTTTCTTTTCACTGAATTGTTGAGAGTCTTTATTCCAAATCGATAGAATCGGACTGACTTTATAATTGTTGTTGATTAGAACCTGTCGAATTTGTTTTGTTCCTACTACATTATCAAACATTTTAAGATTGTTTTTGTTTTCAGTTGTAGGAGTTAACGGGGATTGAGATGCATACATGTCGTGCAATTCTTGCATGACATAGAATTGCACTAAAGTCAATTGGACAGCATCGGGTTCATTGACAAAGACTTCTACACCTTTCACCGGAGTACCTTTAAATATACCATAATAAGGGGTATAATGAATTGGTCGGAATGAAATGCCCGGGAGGTTGAGATTGTTCAAACGCTGAGATAATTTGCCGGCATCAATCCACGGCGCAGCAAAAGTTTTGAACGGCATAGTGTATCCTACGCCGATTGAAATCCACGCAAGTTCACCAACGATGCCGGTAGCGGGATAGTATAGGCAGGTGTCGTCGGAGGGGATATGAGGAGAGGGAAGAATCCAAGGGAGTCCGGTTTCGTTGAATGCCATGTTGCGAGTCCACCCTTCCATGGGTACAACAGTCAGTTTTAAGTTTTCAGCACCGGCAATTAGTCCTTCTCCTTTTAGATATTGGGCAAGTTCTCCCGGGGTTAAACCATAAAGATAAGGAATAGGATATTGGCTGACGAAGGAAATGCAGTCGGCATCGGTGACCGGACCTTCGACGCGCAATCCACCGAGAGGGTTGGGCCGGTCGAGGACAATGAATTCAATATTGGCTTGAGCCGCAGCTTCCATTGCTTTTCCCATTGTAGAGATGAAAGTGTAGGAACGGCAACCATTGTCTTGAATGTCGTAGACAAGCGCATCAATTCCGGCAAGCATTTGTTGTGTCGGCTTTTTTGTCTTGCCGTAGATGGAATATACCTTTACGCCGGTTGCAGAATCGATTGATGATGAAACAGATGCGCCGGCAGCAATGTCACCGCGAATCCCATGTTCCGGAGCAAACATTGCCACAAGTTCAACACCATTGGCAGCGGCAAGAATGTCGGGGGTGGCATTAAGTTTGGAGTCAACACCGGTGGGGTTGGTTATCAATCCGATACGTTTTCCCTGCAACACATCGAATGCATTATCGCGCAACACTTCAATGCCCGGTTTTACTTGGGCAAATATTACGACCGAAGTCAGAATGATGAGTGACAGAGATATAAATCGTTTCATTTTAGATGAGTTATTTACGTTTGACACCAAAAGAAGCATCAATTTTAACCATGTAAGCAACTACTATCGTTGCAACACAGCAAATTATGGTCCAAATGAAGAAATTTTGGTAACCGAGAGTTTCCTGTAACCACCCTGCCACCATTCCGGGAAGCATAAGCCCGAGAGCCATAAAACCGGTGCAAATAGCATAGTGAGATGTAGCATATTTCCCCTCTGAGAAGTAGATTAGGAATAGCATATAAGCAGTAAACCCGAATCCGTAGCCAAATTGCTCTATAAATACGCAACAATTTATCAAGAGATAAGAAGGTGCCTCAAGTTGGCTTAACAGAACGAAAGTCAGGCAAGTTAACGACATCGACCAAGCCATTGGACGTATCCACTTTCTCAACCCACCCATTGCAGCCAAAAAGCCACCGGCAATACCGCCAATGATAAGCCCGATAATTCCAACAGTGCCGTAGGTGAGTCCCACTTCCAATGTCGTTAATCCCAATCCACCTTCGCTAACTGGGTCGAGAAGGAATGGATTAATCATTTTTACTAATTGAGCTTCCGGTAGACGATATAAAAGCATGAAGGCTAATGCTGTAATGATGCCCGGTTTTTTGAAGAAAGTAGCGAAAGTGTTGGCAAATTCTTTTAAAATATCGGAAGCAGAGCGGTCGGGCTTGCCACTATCCTTTGCCGGTTTAGGCAAAATAAATTGGTGATATATAGCTCCCAAGCAGAAAATAGCCGACATAAGTCCGATGGTAATCATCCATGCAATAGGAATGTTTCCGGTAGTCAATTCAAGCCAACCGGCAAGAGCTACTAAAGCCCCTTGTGCAAAAAGAGTGGATAGACGATAGCAAGTAGAACGAATGCCTACGAAGTATGATTGCTGGAATTCCGACAATCCCAGCATATAAAATCCATCGGCGGCAATATCGTGGGTTGCAGAAGCAAACGCCATCAGCCAAAACATTGCAAGGGTGGCGGAAAAGAAAAATGAGGTGGGGAGTAAGAATGCCACTCCTGCCAGAGCTAAACCTATGCACCACTGCATGGAAATAATCCACCAACGTTTCGTCTTTAAGATATCAACAAATGGGCTCCATAAAGGCTTTATAACCCAAGGTAGGTATAGCCAAGCGGTGTAGAACGCAATCTCAGTATTGGAAATCCCCATTGCTTTATAGAGGATTACCGAAACAGTCATAACCGTGACATTAGGTAGCCCCGATATAAAATATAGGGTCGGAATCCAATACCACGGATGCAATTTTTTTGTGCTTTCTACCGTAGCATCATTTGGTTGTGATTCCGGAATGTTGACTATTTTTTTCTGAGGAATTTTATTCATAAGCCTTGGTTATGGTCGTATCGGGGTAGTAGTGGGCGAGTATTTGCTTGAAGTTGTATCCTGCAACACTCATAGCGGCAGCTCCTATCTGACAAAGTCCCACGCCATGTCCCCAACCGGCGCCGGAAAATTCAAAGGTAGTGATTTTTTTGTTTACATCGACTATTTCTTCTGATTTTTCTACAATAAAAGCCGAAGAATAGAGATGCGAAGGCGATAATAACCGGCGTATTTCAAGCTCTTTCCCTATGATTTTGGTGAATTTTGTGCCTACGATTTTCAGACGTATCAGTCGTCCCGACGGACCGCGTTGTATTGGTACGAGGTCGATGATTTCACCGAAGTCGAGTCCTGATTTTGAGCGTATTAACTCTGCAAGTTCGGTAGATGTCGCTTTTAATTTCCAACGATAAAAGTCGGTGGTAGCTTGGTCGAAATTGTTAAGCACTTTACCGAGAATTTCAGGGTTGGAAGTGTTGCAAAAAGCATCGGGCCGAGATAAAATCCATTGCGATGCGCCTTCTTCTGTGGAGAGGTCGGGGAGTTGACGATGAGGTAGGTGGTCGCTAAATGATTTCAAGTAGGGGTGTAGTTCGTCATCCCAGCAGGTTGCAAATTCTTCGGTTGCGCCTCCGCAACATTTTGAGAAACGGGCATCACAAATGTTGCCATCGTGCATCAGTACGAGTCCTTTTGTGGTATTCACGGCCTCGCGTGCAATGTCGGTGGTCACACGTGTAACGCCTTGATACCGTTGGCAATGGTCGTCGGCGCACACGTCGAATAGAGCGTGGTCTTCTCGGTCGTACCAGCGTATAATTTCGTTGTCACTTTCGTTGGCCGGGGATTTTGCAGCTATAGTTCGATGCTCAATTTGTCGCAGTACCCAACTTCTTGAAATCACGGCATGTGCTTTTAGAAATTCCAACGGCGATTCGGCATTCATCTCGGAGGATATAACGCTACGCAGATAGTCTTCTACATCTACATGGTTGATTACTATTAAGTTGTCGCCATCGGGCTTCAATTCCAATGCCCCTGTGAAACGTTGGGATTGGCGTTGTTGCCAGTGAAACCCAACTCCAATAGTCACTCCTCCAACTTCAAAAACGGAGTCGGCAGTTATAGGGGAAAATAGCAGCGGAGTTTTAACGTCGGTGATAGAGAAATGTTTTGCTCCTATTTCGTTAAATCCCGAAATGAAGTTTATATCAACTTCGGGTGCCGACATCAATCCTACAGCAAGGATAGGGCGAGAGTTATAGTGAGGGGTTGTCATTTAGCAGATTGTTGATTTCAGATTGGCTAAAACAGAGTTGAGAATATATAGATTTGATTACGTTGAGGTCAATATTTTCGAAATCAGCGAATCGAGGTGCCACAATAACTCCGGCAAGGTCGATTGATGCCGGACTTATTAACATTCCGTCTTCGCCATAAAAGTCGGGACGATGTTGGCGGCGAGGGATGATGGTCAATTGCGGAACGTTGGTTTCCGATGTGCAGAATATATTTACTTTCGGCTCATATTCATCATCGTTTTTGGGTAGTCGAGATAGAATATTGTTGACTGATTGTTGTGTGGCATTTCCCCCATTTAGAGTAATTACGCCGAAAGGTATAGGTTGCCCGGTCATCATAGGCAACGCGGATTTTTCAACGGCTTGAAAATGAAAATGGTCGGGCGCCGATGCACCGCAAGCCGGACCGTTGTAGAATATCGCAAAGTCCTGGAGAATTAAAGCCAACTCCTTCATATCGTCGATTGCTGTGGCTATAGATTGCAGTCTATGCTCTTTGGCGATAATCGTGAAATGGCGTGGTAAAATCGGGAACGGGTTGACGAGTATGCGGTAATTTTTCCAATCTATGTGTAACTGTTGTGCAGGACGATTGGCATCGCAGAGGAAGCATTGTCGAGCGGCAATTGAGACCTTATCGACTTTTGCTGCCGATGAGCGTATGCGCATGGGATTGTGACTGATAGTCACTTCAAATCCGTTAATATCGAATTGCTTGGTCAATACGTTGTTGAGGTCGGCAAAACGTTGATTGACCTCCTCCCATACTTCTAATTGGTGATTGAAAAATGTGATAACTTCAGTTTGAGTCAGCATATCCGTATATATTCTCGAAAATTATTTGTTTTTGTTCAAATTAATACGAGCGTCGACTTCCCATGTGCGTAAACGGTCCTTATATAGATTGTTGGCGTTGACGCGCGAGATGTCGAGGTTGGAGTCGGAGTTGCCTTCCCATCGGCGGCATAGGTATAGAGAATCAAAAATGCGACCGATACGATATTTGCGAGAGATAGCCAACCCTAAAGCGTAGTCCTCTCCGTAGCTGGTATTTGGCACACGAATGTCGCGCAATAGTGAGGTTACAAATGCACGAGGCGCACCGAGTCCGTTGATACGCAACGCGTTGTTGCGACCATTATCTTCGGTCCATTCGCGGTGGTCGATAAGTCCGGGGGGTAGAGGGTTGAGATTAAAGTCGGTGAGTTCGTAAGAACCAATGACCATTCCGCAATTTTCGCTACGGAAAGTGTCGACGATGCGTTGCAAAGTGTCGGCTCCTTTATAAAGGTCATCACTGTCGAGTTGAATGGCAAAGCGTCCGCAATGAGCAGAGTTAATCCCTTCATTCCAACATCCGCCAATGCCAAGGTCGGAGAATGCAGGGATTATGACTTTCAGATTTTCGTGTTTGGGAGCTAAGTTGCGAAGCACATCAGTGGTGCCGTCGGTTGAATGGTTGTCAATGACAATGACATTGAAATCAAAGTCGGCAGTTTGAGCAAGAGCGCTTTCCACGGCATCGGCTATTGTAGCAACGCGATTGCGCACCGGGATTATCACCGATGCTTCAACCGGGAAATTGCCACTATAATCCACCTCAGCAAAAGACGGCTCAAGATAAGCTCCGATAGCTTTAAGGTGATGAGTGCAAGCATCTTCCATCTCAATTTGACGAGCACGGTTTCGAGGGTCAACATAGTCGAACTGCTTTTCTCCGGAGGTGCGGTTGTCTGTTTCGACGGCAGTATACAGAGTCTCGGGAATATGCACAATAGCACTTATTCTACTTAATGCCAATCGAATAGCGTACATTCCTGCAAATGAATAATCTTCGGAGATAGCTTGACAAGCATCCTTCAGCATAGCGGTGTTGAACATGACAAGTGGGCCGAAGTCAAAATCATCGCGAAGCGAACCATTAAAATAGTCGATAGTTGGAATAGATTTTGTTTCGCCTGCCAAAGTAGTAACACGATAATCGGAATATACCATAGTGGCTTTGCTATCGGTGGCTATTCGAGCCATTCGTGGCAGGCAATTATAGCCGGGTTGTAGCGAGAAGGGGGATGCAAAAATTGCAACGTAGTCGGCAGTAGCACGATTGGCTATTGATTTCCAAGATGATATTTTGCCAAAGTCATAACCGTCGGCAGTGGAAAATATTTCAAACGAGGGGTTCATATCGATGATTGTTTAATTTTCTATTTCTACATAATGGATTGATACGGGAGTCCCGGTGGGGAAGCGATAATCGATGTCGAGCTTTGTCGACAATTCAGGCTTCGGTTGGAACGGAAGTTTTGTTGTTCGAAGATATAAAAGCAACTGTGCCATAATGTCGTTACGCCCATTTTCGTCGGTGATAGATTCAAAGGGGAATCCCATAGTTATTACAGCACTTTCATTTTCAATAGATGCTACGGCAGCGCTTTTCCCATTTTCGGAATATGTCATTATGGATTGCGCATTTCCGCGATTGGCGGGGGTTATAGCATCGGGGGATTCTACAACATAGGTGTCTTCATTGGGCACAGATGCATATTTTGTAGTCGATGCATTATGTTTATTTGCCCAGAAAGGTTCAATCCCAACATTTCCAGATACGGCTGCAAAGGCGCTTTCATATTCGATGCCGAGGACACGGTGTGCAAAGTCGGCATCGGCTATCATTGCCGAGTCGGAAGAGAATGGGTTGGCGAATAAATCAGTGGCGATGAATGTGCCACTGACAAGCAAAGAACCTTTTTTCGCGGTTAGTTTTTTTAGCTTGCTTTGTAATTTGGCGGGAAAAGCTTTAAATCGGGTTGAGGATTCAATATTTCCGGTCAATACCTCTTTTTGTTTTCCGATAATCAGGTCGACAATAGAGTTGTTGTAGTTGGTTTGCAGATATCCTTCAAGAGATGTTGAGATAAAGGGATATTTAGCGGCGGCAATCGCGGTACCATGCACTTGCGGATAATTAAAAGTGTTTCCGGCAATCAAAACTCCGTCGTAGGTGCTATGACTTGCCCCGAACCCCGGGTCAATTTCATCGTCGACCCACGGGCTTTCGCGATCAAAATTGTATTGCGAACCGGCATAAGCAATGTTGCGCATATAAGGCACCCCATGGTCGAGTTGGTCAACGAATCCAGCCTCGTCCGGAGTTTCAATCCAATCGGGCGCAGATAGGCGAGTGAATCCATTGACGATAAGTACTTGCGGATTGTCGTTGTCGAAATGGCAAAGACTCAACACCTCGGATGGGAATGATATCCCACCTTCATTTGCTGCGATTATACGGAAATTGTAGACAATGCCCGGTTGTGCGGTAAAATCATAAAATGTGGAAGTTTTATGCGCTACTTTACGAAATACATCAGAATTTCCTTCCGACATTTCTATGTAATATCTTGTAGGAGTAGCGGATTCTTCAAGGGAATCAACAGTGGCAGCCCAACTTAATCGATAATTAGCATTGCCACGGTCTTCAATTTTAAAAGCTCTAACCGGAAGGGGCTGAACGATATATTCCTTTTTTGTCCCGTAGAGATATCGCAACATTCCTTTGTAGATGGCGCGAGCGGCGTCAAAACGGAATTGTGGGTTTTGTCCGTGTCGCATATCTGCAAAGTTTTGGTGGGATAATAGTTCGACCAAAGCAGATGGAACTAACGGGATACGAGCTTCGGCATATTTTCGATTTCGAGTCTTGCGTTTCTCCCACAGCGGTTCGTGGAGGATGCGAATATCTTCAACAACGGAATTAACGATGCTTTCAGTGAGGTCGCGGTTGGTGGTGCGGCGCCGACCGTCGCCCAATCTATTCCCTCCATTGGTTGAGTAAATGCCATAGGTGCCGACGATGGTTGAGTCGGGAGTGGTGCCGGCATCGGTATGCAAAGCAAAAGCAAGGTCAATGGGAATTCCCAGCCCCTCTTCGCGAGGTACTTTTTTAGACCCTCCGGCGATATAATTCACCCATAGTGGTCGGGAATTAAAGTCGTCGGAATAATCATTTTCATAATCGGTTTTGGAATAGACTTCGACCGGAGCGCCGGCCCATTGTAGCCAATATCTCGCTCCTTCATGCCAACGAGGCAATCCGCTGACAATACTATCGTTGCCTCGGGCTATGTTGCCCATTCCCCCACCGATTCTCACAGCGTCGGCAGTGATTGTTTTCCCAATGTTTGTTCCCGATGCTATATTCGTTACGCTAACAATAGGCTTTTCTTGGACTCCTTTCTCAAGAGGGAAGCACCCTAATGAAATCCATGTGCCACCTCCCATTGTTTGGTTGACAGTGAACGTTTCAGTGCCACGCAACGAGTTGACCGTATATTTTACGGCACTTGAACTCGTTGGGAGTGTAGAGTAGGAAATGTAGATAGTATAGTCGCCGCGTCGAGGAATCTCAGCGTTCCATGTCGCGGTAGAAGCTTTGCTGCCGGTGGCAACGGTAGTGACACATCGCGTAGAGCCTTCACGGAAAGGATTTTGTCGGTCGTAGAGGATGCTGTCGGGCATCTTGAACCCTGATTTCGACGATTTACTCCATTTTTTCAGTCCGGAAGATTCGTTATATCCCGGAGTTGCCGGAGAATCGGCATCTATGATTACTTCTACATTGTTGTAGTCACGTTCACGAGGTAACATCACGTAGGCACCGGCATTTTCAAGCATCGGTACCAATAGCTCAAGAACATAGGATGCTGAATAGAAATCCTCGATAGTTTGCATCAAGTGGGCTCGTTGCCATAGCCAACGATTTTCTTCGATATTGAAATATTTGCCATGGCTTTGCCAGAGGGCAATGTTTCTTCCGTTTAAACCTTTTGATATATTGTGGAAGTTGTCGCGTACAACAGGTTGTTGCCCGGTTGTCGTCAGTGTCGAAAGAATAAAAATCGACACCACAATCCCTATATTTGCTATAATTCGTTTCATTATTACAAATATAACAACAACGAGCGAAAAATATGAAGTTTACTTCGATATTTTTCACAGCGAGTGCCCATTATATTGGAGGTTTACCTCAAATATCTCCTTTGGCGAGCGAAAAATATGAAGTTTACTTCGATATTTTTCACAGCGAGTGCCCATTATATTGGAGGTTTACCTCAAATATCTCCTTTGGCGAGCGAAAAATATGAAGTTTACTTCGATATTTTTCAATTCACATATTCGATTATTTGATGCACCACAGCCGTCGCAGCCTCAGTTTGTCGACAATTCAATATGTTTATGTTATCTTGACGTAATATCATTTCTGAGGAAGTTAATCTTTTAGATAAATATTCTTGAATTTTGGGCGTAGCACAATGGTTACCGGTGCTATAATAGTATTGAA
Organism: uncultured Barnesiella sp.; assembly: GCA_964462445.1. Lineage (GTDB taxonomy): Bacteria > Bacteroidota > Bacteroidia > Bacteroidales > Muribaculaceae > JAGBWK01. The sequence continues at coordinate 43,948 of CAYWXG010000008.1, forward strand.
ATATTGTTCCAAAATTTTCCTATTAGTAGCGTATAGTGTCATAGTTATCCCATATCGATATCTAATCCGTAGCCAATATGTGGTTTTGCCTGATTGTTCAAATTTGCCCCAAAGAAGCATATATCTATCCTTTACTAAGAAATTAAGGATTCTCCTATTGCGCTGATTATTCTCCCCTTCAAAGAGTTTTAATCCATCACTACCTTTGGAATACTGTATGGACAGACGGCAAGAATCAGGCAAATATATTAAAGAGGAAAGGGTGTCAGGGGCGTTAACTACCTTTGCCCCTATAGGTAGTTGTAAATTTACGGAATAATTATTTATTGGAATCTTATCCCAATAATAGCCTTTCTTATTTAATTTGGCGTTAAATATCGGTTCCCAATATTTCATTCTTTGTTTTTGTTTAAACTCTCCATTCTTAACTGCTTGATAATACGCGCGTTTCATATCCACCCAATTCATATTTCCATAGACCGAATGTAAACCGCCCCATCTTTCAATGTATTTTGGGTCATTTAGATTTTTTTCATTTTTTGTTATATTTGAGATGCTGTCAGATTCATTCATTTCCCACCATATTCTCACTGCATTGAACGATATTTGTCGCGGTTGGGATTTATATACAAAAGATAATACTGAGTCTAAATTCGGGTAGTAGTCGTTAATATCGAAATACATTTTTTCGGGTGGATTAGGTAATGGTAATGGAGGTAGTCTGTAAAAATAATCAAATAATGTTTCCCATTCCCCTTCCGTGAAATATTGATAATCAGGATAACGATCATACGGAGAATCTAAAAAAAAAGACTTTAATGTACCTTCCAAATCATATATGACATCAAAACAGCAAACTTTATTTCGATTTTCTTGTATAATTTGTCTTAATTTATTTTTATCGAAACATTCTTTGACATGTTCAAAAAAATTGTAATTATTAAGATCATCACCTAACATTGTTGTTTCATAGGCGAACAATCTCTCAGACAGAAATATCGACAGATATAAAAATAAAAACAATGCAAACTTTTTCATGACGATTCTGTATTAATAATATTTGTTACTCCTTGATTGAATTATATAATTTTAATAAAGATATTGGTGGTGAATTTCTATCAGTCCTGATTTTATAATTCTCATTCCCTATATTGTTGGCCCTATTATACTCTGCAAATACATTGGAATTATAAAAATAAAGATATTTAAATGTAGGATTATTTAAATTTTCTCTTATATTCGAAATGGAATTGTCCAGATTATAAACACCTACATAATTCAGATTCGGCTCAAAATAAAAAGCAGAAGATGCTCCTCCACCATTATTAAATATAGCCATTAATGCAAATAATTTTGCTTCATATTCCATATTATGGCTGCCAACATATTCTGTTATATTATCTTGTTGGTAACAATGAAACATGTCCTCAGCGATGTTAAATTTTGTTGGTCCATTAGATTCTACAATATTGAATGTCCAACTGCCGTCATTAGTTTTATCGCTTATGTAAACCGGCACATCTTCCCATCCTTCGCCCATTTGGCTTGATAAACTTTCGTCTGGAGAATCCAAATACTGGACTTTGAATACGATGTCGGAATCATCAATTAATTGATAAAGTTTATATAATTCCTTACTTTTCTCTCTCCATGAATCTATCATTGCTTCAAATTTAGCTCTATCTTCGGGGCATAAACCGTCTATTACAAATTTCATTCCACTGGGGTCGGTGGCGTTGATGGGGTTGCCGGCGCAATAGAGGTAGGAGGAAAGGTGGGGGTATTTACCATTCAGCGGGTCGGGGTGAATGAAGCGACCTGTCGTCGGGTCATACTGACGCGCTGCAAAGTCGTAGTAGTTCAATCCCTCTTGCATCAACCACTCTTTCCCTCCGTAGCGATACGGATTCGCCGATACCTCCGCATTTATCGATGCAATATTGTTTATCCCTGCCATTGCATTGACATATTCCACTGCCGCCGATTCCCCGAACATTGCGCCATAGGGGTAGTAATGGTTGTCCTGAACGGTCTGACCGGTCGAGGCGTTCCACACCTGTCGAATATTCCCCTGTTGGTCGGCAATATAGAAGTAAACACTATCCCCTTGTATATATCCCCCGGGGATATTGATGCGAGAGAGTGCGCCATTCTTGAATTCCCATACTCCGCTGTAGTCGGTAACGGCAATTTCGGTGTCGTCACTGCCAATATGTTTCCTCTGTCGCAATGTCCCTTCGGCATCATACATATTCTCTATCTCCGCTCCATCTTCCATCTCTATCCGCATCGGCTGATTGAGCGAGTTGTATACAGCCCCCACTATCTTGCGATTGCGGTCGACTGTCACATTCCCGTTGTAGTCATATTCATATTCCGTGTCATAGTCGGCAGCGTCATCAAAATCGGTGGCTCCGGTATAGTAAATTCTCGACGATGCATCTGTCACACTCTTCAATCGATTGCCGGTATAGCTCAATGTCAGATTATCGGTATTGCCGTATGACACTATCTTATTGTTGGCTCCCGGTGTCAGCCCGGTCATCCCCTTGCGCGATATCGTCTTCACATTACCCTGCAGGTCGTAACTGTAGCTCGTATCGTAGTCGGGCGAGCCCATATATGATATGTCGCTGCGTGAAGCGCGATTGGCTTCGTAGTATTCTGCCGATATAAGACGATTGAGTTTGTCGTATCTGTAATTATAGATGCGATTTACACCATCTCCGCCACGCCACGATATCGATGATACATTACCCGAATAGGAGGGGTACATACCCGATGCAAATCCCAAGGTCATTTCAAATTTGCCGTTTGATGTGGATATGGATTTGACTCTGCCATTGACAAGATAGCCGTAATTCAATGCGTTGGTATTATCACTCCTGACATCCGACATTGTGGTCGTTGCAACGCGCCCCTTGTCGTCGTAGGTTGTCGCTGTTCGTGCAATCTCTTCGCCGTCGACCGTTGTTGTCACCGATATTTTGCGGTCAAGATTATCATAGAGATATTGATGCAACACCGTCGTCACCACCCCGGCTGTGTCTGTCCGTTCGATTCGTTCTACCAATGGCAAATCTGCACCCGAATAGCTTGTGCGTTCCACAATGGTAACTCCGTTATAATCCACTCCCACACTTTCTGCTACTCTCTCCCGATTGTCGTAGCCATAGACCGATGCTGTGTACAGGCTGTTGCTTGTGGTCGGAGTTATAGAGCCGTCATAATCCGCCGGGGTTGTCACTCGCGTCAATGTCGCCGTGAGCAATCCTTTGTTGTTGCCACGCTTTATCGTTAATGGTGATGTTGACAGCCGTTCATTGAGTTGGCTGAACACCTCCTCGGTCAATACACTGTAATCATCATAATAATAAGCCTTGTTTACCACAGAGTTAAACAAGCCTATACTAACACCGTAGCCTGCATGACGCCCGGCAAGTGTCTCTCTGCGTAGCGCGTAAGGAAGCATGTTCTTCACCTGCGCTGTAAGCTGAGGTGTTGCAAGTGTTTCACCTTCTAATGCAATACGCCCGTAAATGTCGTTGATGGCAAACCCCATCACTCCTCGCGCTCGTTGCTCGCCATCTTGAGTAAATATCACTCGCCCGGCTTTGTCGTGATGATAGTATATCGGTTCCGTTCCTCCCATACGTTGTTCCACCAACAACTGTCGTTCATCGTATCGGTAATAGTCAGCATAACTGAGCAATGCATCATTGGTGGAGATGTCGTATGACACACCGACTGCCGATAAGGACTCTGTTGCCAAGGGTGGGAGTACCAACACGAGATTGCCGGCATCATCATATACGCTATATGTGTCGGCATTCCCTTCGTCGCTGACTGCTCGCGTCAATATCGTTTTTCCTGAGAAATCTGTAAACTGCATCACTTTGCGCCCGTCTCCGTCAGTACTTACGCGTATCTCCAATGTCCCGGCTGTGTAGTTGCCGTCGAGATGCAATGTATTGCCACTGATTCGGTAACGGCGACAGCTGTTAATATCCCCGGTTTCAGTATTGAAGCGATAGTTAAACTGCATGGGGTGTGAAGCAAACTCCGAGCCGCCAAGCGTTATGCTGCGCTCCCGGGTATCGGCACCTCGATTATATGCTGTCTTGACAAATGGCTGGCTGTCGCCGGAATAGGCCGTTGAGGCTGTTTGTGCCAATGTTTCGATATTTTCGTCAACTCCTTCTGCCGATATCGGAAAATACTCTTTCAATTTACGCCCGAATATATCATATTCGATAATATTTACTATCGATGTTCCCGACATTCCGCCACCTATCCCACTCAGCAACTGATTGCCGAACGCATCGTAACGTGACACTTGGGAAACGGCTCCGCCATTTACCCCGGGGTGAGATACAACGATTTTGTTTACTTGATTATCGCCGTATTGGCTATAACTGTAGGTGGCGACATTCTCTCCCGCGATTGATTGGGATGTGAGTCTGCCTGAAGTATATGCATAGTCTGACGCAGTGCCGGAGGGTGTGGTGATTTTGGAATAGCCTACCAACGGCCGGTATTCATACTGCGTTGCGAGGTTCCCATCTATTGATGATTGTTGCATATATGTTCCGTTGCCACCCCACACATATTTGCGTTTGAGTCCGCTGAAATCTATCATTTCAAGGGGGTTGCCGTAAATATCGTATTGTGGCATACTGATTGAATCGGTCGGCATATTGCCGTCAACGGCACATACTACCGACGATAGGTGTACATTCTCTTTTACAGTGCCGAAATCTTTGTAGTGGTATCGTTTTTCCATCATGAATTCTCCATGACGGAATTTCTCGCTCACCGGCATTGAAATTCGTCCGCGTAATGCCTCGGTCGATAGTGTTTCATCAAGTGAGTTTGCTGAATAGGTATATTCTGTTGAATAGCTGTCACCTCCACAGGTTTTGGTTATCTTGCTGACGAGATGATAGCAATTAGCCAATGGCGGTATTATTTCTCCACCACCTATAAGTGTGCTGTCAAGTTCTATTATATCTCCTCTCCCTATTCTGGACATAGGGGTACGCTCAAGATATTCGTATGCAGTTATGACTGTGCGCGAGTTGCCGTTGACATCATACTCCGTGACCTTGACACTGTCGCACCATGATTTGCAAGAAGCTATTTTAACCGGGAAATAATTGAAATCTTCGATAGAACGGAAGTCATCAGCGGTATCTGATGAACTGTTGTCTTTGACAGTACGCACAATCGGGTCGCAGTAATAACCTACCGTTCGTTCTTCTTCATTGTTTTTGAAATAGCTGTATTCTGTGGTTCGGAACTTACGCACCGGAGTCCCGGATGCATCGGTAACCCATTCTGTTTTTGACTGCAATTGTGCTTTCTCTACAAATTTCTCTTTGAAATAGCCTCCTACTTTATGGGGTGACAATAATATAGTGTAGGCTTGAGAAAATTGGGGGTGAGCCATTACTGTGAGATGCGTACCACAAATACGTTCGTCATTTTCTTGTTCGGGGGGAATTCCTCCGGGTTTCCCTGCGGTTACAAAGGGGGACTCTACATCGGTTAGGTCAAATTGGTAATCTGTGATTATGGGGGCTTCAAGTCCTGTGCCGGTAATCGTTTCGCGCACGTTGGAATAATATACCGCGGCATTTTCCATTGTCGCGCCCGGCATGCGACTTGAGGCAAGCATCACGGCTCCCGTGGTATAGCACATGCTCAAAAACGGCATAACCACACTGCGATTGCCCGATAGCCCGATAAATGCGCCGTAGCTTATCTTACTGAAATCGATTGTTGATTTCCCCCCGGAATATGTGTATTCTTTTACGCGAACACTACCTGTGTTTGCATCTGTCACTCGTTCTCGTTTTATTCGGAGTCCGGGCGCAAGTGCGTATTCTGTGCCATCTATAACAAAATGCTGGTCTGTTTCGTTGGATTCATATTCAAATTCTGTCCTTGCTCCGGAATGTGTGGCGACCGATTTCAATGTTTTGGATTGAAGCGCATCAAAATAGGGTAATCGTTCATCGGAAATCACTACGCGTGCTCTCTCGGTCGATGAGATTGAATCTCCATTATTCCCCGGGGATATGATGGGTCCATCTTCAGGAACGACCGGCTCGAAAACATCGGTGGTATCTTCGGGTATCTTGGCGGTCAATATACTTTCGCAATTATACGTCTTTCCTGCTTGATAGTTGTTATATCCGAATATATCGCGGTTGCCCATGTATAGCCCGGGGGTATTGTATTCAAATTCGGCACTGTCTATCGTCGTGCCTCCGGAGGTAATGGTGACATCGGACAACAGTGCGATTTCTTCTTTAACGAGGCTGCGGTATGTGGTATAAGCAAATGATACTCGCCTTACTTCGGTGCCGATAGGGGTATTAACTGTAAATCCTTTTACCGGTTCTTCATCTGCGTCGATGAAGTTTATCGTTCCGGCTCGACTTGTAATCCGATGCAGTGCGTGGCGATTTTCGTATGTATACAGGTGCTGTGTGGTCCCTCGCAGCCCGCTCCCATATGAAATATGAATGTATTCGGAATCAAGATTGTTTGACGACAAGCTGCTGACCTTAGATGATGTATACCTTACTCGCGTTGGCAAATCAACATATTCTAACATTATGGAGTCGGTACGCGACGGATTTATTATTCGACTCAAGCGCCATGAGCATATTGCATTATTGTAGTTCGGACTGCCGGGCTTGCTGTCGAGTTCAATTGGTACATAGCTATAGCTGACATTCTCGGTTATGTCATACACATACTCCGTTCCGTCGGGTACTGTTATGCGGAATGTATTATCATCGCTACGTACTATCTTTACATCTGTATCGGGTAATTGTATTATTTCACCCTCGACTATGATAAATGTTCCTGTATAGTCCCCTGCTTGATAATTATAACGGTCGTAATCGCCATCGATGCTGTAATAATCAAGACCGGTCAGGTATTCCAACGTCGGTGTTCCCGTACATATCTGCGTCCCCGACATTTCATCGGGGCGTCCTACAATCCGACGTGATACGATTCCTCCGCTTTGTAAGTCCCAACCTACTCCGACCGGTCCATCTTCATCATCTACTTTAATAGCTCGTGTCTGGTAGCTCAATCCGACCGGCAGTGACATATCTCCACTTTTTAGTGTATATAGTGGCATTGATATTGAGGCTTGCCCGGTAGAATGGTTTACGCTATGTTCCAAATGTCGACACAATGATGCTGCCTCTACCGATGGCAATGATACTGCTTCCCCTCCGGTATGTGGCACACGAAATGTTGCATCTTCTTCAGCATGACAGTTGATGCTTACCATAATCGAAATGGCAAGCATTGGTATTAGATGCCGATTTGTATGCAGTTTTCCCATGCTGAAATATATCCTGTTTCTCTTCGAAGATGTTTTTTGATACTGCTATCACTCTAAATATATCTTTTCAGAGATGCTTTTGTCAGTGTATTGTTTGGTAATGATATACCATCCCGACGGCAATCCATAATCTGCAACCTCTTCAGAATTGAATTTACGTAGAACTTTGCCTGAAATATCGCTTATTGTGATATATTGGAACTCTGATTGAAAGTCGATTTTATGAATGTTTTTGGGTGCGTTATCCTTTTGTTGCTGTGTGGAACCTACGGATAATGTTGCAATCTCTTTGTTGTTATTCCATCCGGTGTATTTAATCCATTCTATGATTGGCGAAGGGATGTCGGCGACAATCCACCGTGTGTTTGTATATGTCGCTTTGGTGCTTTCTCCGTTTTTGTCGGGTAGAAAGAATTCGTAATATGAAATATAAATTTCAGCATTTTTTATTGAGTCCCCTTCCGATAGAATAATATCACCGCCGTTTTTGACAATACTTGATGCAAAAATTTCATGGCGTTGGCGTTCTTCGTTTGCTTGCGATATTGTGATTGTATCGATGTAAGTAATCTTTTCGAAAGTGGGCTGATGTGGCGTCGGATATATTAGTCCGTTTGCAAAATTGATAGAATAGGACCTCGATGAAATATCTTTTAGTCGAGTTTGCGTCGGTGTATTATAAAAACTCTCCACCTCCTTACCGTTATTACGCTCTATAATAGAGTCACCATAAGTTCGGTAATCATATCGCATTCTTTCCCCTGCGTAATTTCTTGAGAAGTCAAGTGTGAGTTGCCGACAATCTTGCTCCAACCAAAAATCGCTATTCACGGCATATCCCACTTTGGGAATCATTTCATTTAAACTTTCCGTAACTTCAACCCTCTCCTCGAAATATGGGTTGCTTTCTTTAGCCACAATGCCGAAATTAAACATGAACATGCAACAGATTGCTATAACTCCTCTAAGCCAAGGCCTTAAGTTGGCGAGAGTACAAAATTCTGTTGCGATATGCCCCTTGCCGGAGGAAGTTATTATGTTAGGTTTATTATACATTGCGGAGAGCGGATTGAGAATTAATGACCTCTTTTACAAACGTATAAAATTCTCATCTAATATGCAAATGTTATGGCAAATTTGTTGCTTTTTTGACAATATCCTCGTTCGCAGTGAAATAATGAAGTAAACTTCATATTTTTCGCTCGCTTATTCGTATATTTGTGGGGGTGGTCTGACTTTTGGTCAGAAATATAAGTCAAGAGCAGGAAACTTAAAAATTTAAATATATATATATGAACAAAGAACTTGAAATGATTCCTAACAAGCTCGTTGCTTTCTTGGGCAAACCTTGTAAGGAGTTTACAAAGGCGGATATAATTCGCTTCATTCAGGAGAACGGAGTGCGCATGGTCAATTTTATGTACCCTGCCGGCGACGGGCGATTGAAAACGCTCAATTTCGTGATCAACAACATGGCTTATCTTGATGCTATCCTCACTTGTGGAGAGCGCGTGGATGGTAGCAGCTTATTCCCATTTATCGAAGCAGGAAGTAGCGACCTTTATGTATTGCCACGTTTCAGCACCGCTTTTGTCGACCCGTTTGCTGAAATCCCAACACTCTCGATGCTATGTTCTTATTTTAATAAAGATGGCGAACCGTTGGAAAGCTCACCGGAGAACACATTGCGCAAAGCATGCCGCGCATTCAACAATGTCACCGGAATGGAGTTTCAAGCGATGGGCGAACTTGAATACTATGTGATAGCTCCCGACACTGAGATGTTCCCGGCAACTGACCAGAAGGGTTATCATGAGTCGGCCCCCTACGCTAAGTTTAACGAATTCCGCACAAAGTGTATGGCGTATATAGCACAGGCCGGCGGACAAATCAAATACGGACATTCGGAAGTGGGTAATTTCACTATCGACGGCAAGATATATGAACAGAACGAGATAGAATTCCTCCCGGTAAATGCAGAAGATGCAGCCGACCAACTAATGATAGCGAAGTGGATAATCCGCAACCTTGCCTATCAGTTGGGCTATGACATTACGTTTGCTCCCAAGATTACAGCCGGCAAGGCCGGTTCGGGATTGCATGTTCACATGCGTATCGTGAAAGATGGGCAGAATCAGATGCTTGATGGTGGAGTCCTCTCCGCTACTGCACGTCGGGCCATTGCCGGCATGATGCAATTAGCACCGTCAATCACAGCGTTTGGCAACACAAATCCCACATCATATTTCCGTCTTGTGCCACATCAAGAAGCGCCTACAAATATTTGCTGGGGCGACCGCAACCGTTCGGTACTCGTGCGAGTGCCACTCGGATGGACTGCAAAGAGCGACATGTGTAAGATTGCCAATCCGCTTGAGGCAGAAAGCAACTATGACACAACGCAGAAACAGACTGTGGAGATGCGTTCTCCCGACGGCTCTGCCGATATCTACCAACTTATTGCAGGATTGGCTGTAGCGTGCCGCCATGGTTTTGAACTCGACAATGCTCTTGAAATCGCAGAGAAGACATATGTCAATGTCAATATCCACCAAAAAGAGAATGCCGACAAACTCAACTCGCTTGCTTGCTTGCCCGATAGTTGTGAGGCTTCTGCCGACTGTATTGAAAAGCAACGTGCAGTTTTTGAACAGTATAATGTGTTCAGTCCTGCAATGATTGATGGTATCGTTAAGAAACTTCGTTCATACGGCGATCGCACTCTACGTGCCGATATCAATGGCAATCAGGAGGAGATGCTTAAACTTGTGAACAAATATTTCCACTGTGGATAAAGATTAATAACTCCGCAATAATAGAAGCATCCGCAAAGTCAAAGGCTAAGCGGATGCTTTTATTTGGTGTAAAAAGTTGTACGAGGTTACTCTTCGGCAGGGGGAGCAACGAAGGTATATGCCCCTAAGTCGGCAGGAGTGGCTACGTTGATGCCATAGCGGTCGGCGGAAAATTCGTAATTATCGTAAGCCGGGTCGGCGGCACCAATCGCCGGAGATTCCGGTTGGAGGCGATAGTCGAATAGGTATTCGTTGCGCACGGTGTAGTAAAGCGGGTCGGCATCCCACAGGCAATTGATGAAATTGTCGTCGTCGGTGCCTTCGCTTTTCAACAAACAGCGATGCAAGGTGACATTGGTGCCGGTTAAATCGCCATGCGATAACTCAGTGCCGTTGCCATAGATGATAGTGTTGGTGAAGTCGGCGGCAATGAATGGTAGCGAACCGCTTTCTTCGTCAATCATGTCGGGGTTGAGGTGGGCTAACTGTATGGCCGGTCCACCCAGCACGGTGAATAGATAATAGTTGGCGATAGTGCAATGGTTAAAGATATGATTTCCGCCGGTCAGACGGACAATTCCTTGCGATGCATCGGTCAATTCGCAACCAATAGCTTTAACGTTGGCATGATAGGCATCAATGATATAATTGGTAGTGTTGCGAATCTGGCAATTGTAGAGCGAGATAGCGGGAGCATTATCCGATTCGATATGAGCCAAAGTCAAGCCGTCGGAACTGTTGCGAATAGATGTGTGGGAGAATTGATTGTTGCGCGACTCAGAGGTGAAATAAATTCCTCCCCATTGTCCCGACATCAGTTCGTATGGTATTGTGGAGGCGACATTTCCGGTGCGATGCCCTATGATTTCAACTTGATTGTCGGCAGTTCCTTGAGTTATCATAGTGCCATCAATTTTAAATGCTGCTTCATCTTTCATTCTGACTCTTGTGCCTGCTTCAAGTGTTAATGTGACCCCCGGAGCTACTCTGACGGTGTCGGAAATAAGATAAGGTTTGCCGGCTTTCCATGTGGTGTTGGCGGTAATTCTGATGCCATCATATCTGATAGCATCTTGCCCTTGAATGTTGAGCACGACGGTTGATGTTGAGCCGTTGGTTATGAAATCCAAGTGGCGGTCGATGTTATTCAAATCGGCGGACCCGTTTTCGGGTAGAGTGGCTTCAACAAATATGAAAATGGAGTCGTTGGGACGAATCTCTACATTGTTGAAAGTTTTGCCGGAGAACCCGTCGACGTTGAGTCGGAACAATCCGTCGTTGTCATCGCGAAGAGAGATATTGCTTATACTCAATATTTTGTCGTGGTGATTATAGACGGTAAATCGATGAGTTGGCGAGCCTTCGAGAGTGTATATTTCTCCCATTTTAAGGGTGTCGACAGAAAACGCGGGTTGATGGGAGGGGGAAGTAGTGATGCCATCTTCGATGCATGAACACAACATTGCTGAGAAGATAGCCGTTAATGCAATTAGGTATATTGAAAAATGTTTCATTTCTTCTTAAATAAATATACTACAATAACGAAAAGTGAAGGGAAATATTGCTGAGTAGCAATAAAATCGTTACCTTTGCAGTCCCATTTTATGGGAAAGAGTGCTTGCTACCTCGTTAAAAACAAGATAATTATGAAACAAATAGCCAATCGCCAAGTTTCGGCGCTTTATCTACTGCTTGTCTTAGCCTTTTGTATATGCTTGATTGTTGCTAATCTTGTAGAAATTAAGACAATAGACCTCGGACCATTGACAATAACTGCCGGGGTGATTATTTTTCCCTTATCATATATTATAAATGATTGTGTGGTTGAAATCTATGGACTTCGACGCGCAAAGTTTATGATATGGCTCGGATTGGCATCAAGCCTGTTTGTGACGCTGATATTGCAATTGTCGATAGTTCTTCCCGGCTCGGCAGAATGGACTTCACAGGGGGCAATGGAGGAGATATATGGAAATGTGCCACGAATGGTGGCAGCCAGTTTCCTCGCATTTATTTGTGGCTCGATGGTCAATGCCTATACAATGGCGCGAATGAAGCGTTCGGGAAATAGTGCGCGCCAATTCTCTTTGCGCGCAATTTTGTCGACAATCTATGGAGAGAGTGTTGATTCATTGATATTCTTCCCCATAGCTTTTGCAGGAATTTTGTCGTGGAGTACGATAGTGTCGTTGATGATAACCCAAGTTGTCATAAAGACTGCATACGAGATTTTAATACTCCCGGTGACGATAATGGCAGTGCGCAGATTGCGCAAGGTGGAGAAATCATAAGCAGAATGAGTGAGGAAAATTTAAATATAAAACAGAACGCCGGCGCTGAGAATTGCGCGCCGGAGGGTGTGGAGTGGGTGTGGTTTGACCTTGATGATACTGTATATGATTTTGCGGCATCGTCGTTGATATCTTTGAAAAAGGTGTATGTCAAATATGATCTTGGACGGTTTTTCCTCGATGAGCAGCAATGGATAGATGTATACCACAAGCATAATGCAGCACTGTGGGGTCTATATAACAAGGCTCAAATTACTCAGCAAAAATTGCGTTTCGACCGATTTTATTTACCATTGCAAGAAGGAGGAGCCGATGAAGAGGAAAATCTCCGCCTTAATCCTATTCTTGATGTTGATTATCTTGCGATGTTGGGCTCTACGGGACTATTAATAGATGGTGCGAAGCAATCGTTGGAGCATTTGAAGTCGCGCGGCTATAAGATTGGGATATTGTCAAACGGATTTCGCGGGGTGCAAAATGAGAAGCTACGCACGTCGGGAATAAGCCATTTGATAGATATGGTGGTGCTGAGCGACGATATCAATATAAATAAACCTGATAGACGCATCTATGATTATGCTCTTGAAAAAGCCGGAGCGCGAGCAGAAGCGTCGCTGATGATAGGAGACAACCCCTCGACGGATATAGTCGGAGCAATAAAAGCCGGGTGGAAAGCAATTTTATATTCCCCTACATGTGCCGAAGATAAAATGGAGATTGAAGGGGAGGAAATCGAGGTGATAAATCATCTTGAAAAGTTGCTAAAATGGTAAAAGATTGAAGATTATTAAAAAAAATATAGATTTAAAATTGCATACAATCAAAAAAAATGCGATATTTGCATCTGCAAAATGGCAAAACGCCGATTTTTGCAACTAAATAATTGTAAATAAATATATTAACTTATAATTAAAAATACGTAACATGACTAAAGCAGACATCGTTAACGAAATCGCAAAACGTACCGGTCTCGAAAAAGCAACAGTGCTTGCAACCATCGAAAACTTCATGGACGTAGTGAAAGATTCACTTGCTAATGGTGAGAATGTATATCTCCGTGGTTTCGGTAGCTTCATCATCAAGAAGCGTTCAGAAAAAACAGCACGCAACATCTCAAAGAACACAACAATCATCATTCCGGAACACAATATCCCCGCTTTCAAGCCGGCAAAAGTGTTCATGGAAGAAGTGAAATAAGATTAGATAGGGTAGCGCTCCGGCTCTATGCCCTCGGAGAATTGTAAATTTAATTATAAACTTTTTAAACGTTACACCAATGCCCAGCGGTAAAAAAAGAAAAGGCCACAAGATGGCAACTCACAAACGTAAAAAACGTCTTAGAAAAAATCGTCACAAGAAGAAATAATCTGATGACATAACGCTATACAGGACAAACTTATATGATATTCCGCCAAGCGGTTATTGTCAATAAGTTTGTTCTTGCGTTTTTATTACACAGTAATAAGCGCCGCGACAAGTTCCGGCAGCTAAAAGAAATTAACCAATGAAAAGCGAATTAATTGTAGACGTTCAACCCAAAGAGGTGTCAATCGCGTTGACTGAAGAGGGTCGCCTTGTGTCCCTGCAGAAAGAATCGCGCGATCTTGCCTATGCGGTAGGCGACATCTACCTGGCAAAGGTGAAAAAACTGATGCCGGGACTTAATGCTGCCTTTGTCAATGTCGGCTACGAGAAAGACGCTTTCCTTCATTATCTTGACCTTGGCTCCCACTTCTCTACCTATTCAAGTTTTGTTCAGCAACTGCTTGAAGATAAAAAAAGAATACCGCAACTTTCAAAGTTGAAATTAGCGCCCGATATCGATAAACATGGTTCTATCTCCGACTTGGTAACGTCGGGTCAAGAACTGCTCGTGCAGATAGTAAAAGAGCCGATATCGTCGAAAGGACCTCGCCTGACTACCGAAATCACGTTCACCGGTCGATACCTTGTGCTGATTCCGTTCAGCGACAAAATTTCAGTATCTCAAAAAATTAAATCGACAGAAGAGAAACTTCGATTGCGTCAACTTGTCGATAGTATCCGTCCAAAGAATTTCGGAGTTATTATCCGTACTTCAGCTGAAGGTAAGCGTGTTGCCGACCTAAATCACGAACTCAAAACTCTTTTAGAGTGTTGGGAAAATACGCTTGTAAAAGCTCAAAAAGCCGCAGCCCCTTCACTAATCTTTGAAGAAGAAAGTCGAATTGTAGGAGTGTTGCGTGATATTTTCTCGCCGGATTTTGAGTTGGTATATGTTAATGATGCTGACGCTATGGCTCAAATACAGAAATATGTGAGCATCATAGCCCCGGAGCGTCGCGACATTGTTAAATTGTATGATAAAGCGGAACCGATATTTGATAAATTCAGTATCACCAAGCAGATTAAATCATCCTTCGGGAAAACGGTTTCATTTAAATCGGGCGCATATATCATTATAGAGCACACAGAAGCTCTCCATGTCATCGATGTCAATTCCGGCAACCGCACAAAAGCGTCGTCCGATCAAGAAAGCAATGCTCTGGAAGTCAACCTACGCGCCGCCGACGAAATAGCCCGTCAGCTACGCCTACGCGATATGGGTGGCATTATAGTGATTGACTTCATCGACATGAACAAAAATGAGCATCGTCAGCAGCTCTATGAACACATGAAAGAGGTAATGGCCAACGACCGTGCGCGTCATAATATTCTGCCACTTAGCAAATTTGGCTTGATGCAGATAACGCGCCAACGTGTACGTCCGGCTCTCGATATCACTACTACAGAGAAGTGTCCCTCATGTTTCGGAAAAGGGGAAGTGCAATCATCGCTCCTTTTCACCGACACCCTTAAAGAGAAACTTGAATATCTCGTCAATACGCTAAAAATCAAAAAATTCACGGTCTACGTTCACCCCTTTATAGAAGCGTATCTTAATAGGGGACTATTTTCAATCGCCGGAAAGTGGCGACGTGAGATTGGGGGCAGTTTTCGTATTATGGCCGACCAATCATTAGCTTATCTGCAATATCGTGTGATAGATAGCAATAAGACAGAGATAGACCTTCAGGAAGAAAAGGATCTGGATAGTTCTTCCACCAAAACAAAAGAAAAAGCCAAGAAAAGAGTAAAGGAGGTATAGCCTCAGCCGGCATCATCATTATTAAGTGATGATAGCAAAGAAAGTACTTGCCACAAAATTCAGGCAACAATAAGAACGGGAGCGAGATGCATTGCACTTCGCTCCCGTTGCTTTTATATCATATATATATTATATAGTAGCCTCCTTCCCATCAAAAAAAATTGGATAATATTGATTTTATTTGGAAAATATTGTTACTTTGCAATGAATTCGCGGTCTTACCATAGAGTTGGTTCAAGTGAATTAGAATTTTATAAAAGGTGTTATTGAATTTTTATCTTCTAAAGTCAAACTTCGCAATTTTGATTTCAGCATGAAGATGAGATTGACAATAGCACCTGCGCTGATTGCATATACCCTGCCGTGTATGGCAGATTATATAGCAACATCGGTGTGGGGCTATTGTTTTATCCATGCTGAAAGGTAATGCGAAGACCTGACTTTAGGATAAAACAAGATATAGTCCTCACACCTTTTTTGTTTAATAAAAGAGTCGTTTCAATGGAGGATGAGAAACAAAAATATTAAGACAATATAATGAGAAATTTTCGCGTAATTTTTATTGTGCTATTCTCCATCATGCTGACTTCGTGTGACTATTTGGGAATAGAGGTTACAACAGTAAAAGGTGAATGGAAATCACAAGTATATAAAAATCAGTACCTAATATTGGAATTATTGGATAATGGAATTTCGAATGTGAGATACTACAATGACAATGATTCAGTATATTTTATGAAAAGTATTGGTTCGTGGTCTTTACATAATGACACCTTAAATCTCTATAATCAAACTATTGATGGAGATGGAGTAAGACAATACAAGATAGAACAAATGTCAATGAATATTCTTACATTACGGAAACTTACAAACAATAGTATTTGGGTGATGACCCGGCAATATTCAACAGCAAGTAGTGATTATAATAGTCAATTCGAAGAAGTTTTTGACCTAAAAAAAGACTTTTGGTGGTATGTATGGAGGATATTCATATTAATACAAGTTCTAATTGTATTTAGAATTGTATATGAGTTGTTAAAACATTTATTTTTATGGTCAAAAAAATGGATTCGAAGAGTAATCAAGAAAAAGTAGAATGTGTTCTATGATTACAATTGAGCCATTTACATTGTTTTTTTATAGACAATTGTTCGCCATGGCTATTGCAAAAATTAACCAATACTCCCCTAATTTAGCAAATACTGTTGGATTTTTGGGAAGATAAAATCGAATGTACAAACAAGTGGTCAAATATTCAGAAATGTGAACTTTAATACGGTCGTAAATCTTGTGGTAATGTTCTGATAATAAACATGCTAAAATTTGATTTATCGTAAATTTGGATAAATTTGGATAAATTGCTATATTCGCATTCTAAACAAATTGGTATGATTGAACAGCCCCCGATTATTAAGCATGATATAGACACTTCATTGGATAATGAAGAGTTGAAGAATCTTATTGCATCAATTAACAGTCGCTATCTTTATTGGAGTGATGTGAAATATCGTATGCCTTCAGGCATGACAGCCGTTGAGCTATGGAGTAAGGTTAAAACAGTGAGAAATCTCACCGATGTCAAAATCTGGCAACAGAATAACATTCATTTCTCTCTGACAAATACGATGCAGCGACTATGTCATGAGTTTGATATGAATTTCGGTGGCTCATGGGGAGCTTCGAAGATATTCCCTGACGATAAGGTGGCACAGGAACTGTATCTTATTAGCTCTATAATGGAGGAGGCTATCGCCTCAAGTCAGATGGAGGGCGCTGCAACGACACGTGAGGCGGCGAAAGAGATGCTCCGCAAAAAGATCTCTCCCAAAGATAAGAGTCAGCGTATGATTCTTAACAACTATAATACCATTAATTTTATTCGCGATCATGCAAAAGAGAAGTTGACTCCGGCATTAATAATGCAGGTGCATGGTATGATGACTGAAAATGCACTTGATGTTCCGGATGCTGCTGGTCGCCTGAGACGAAATGATGAAAATATTGTAGTAGGCAACGGCATAACAGGTGAAATTGTGCATACGCCACCGTCGGCAGAGTGTCTGGTTGAGTTCTTGAATCATTTATGTGCTTTTTTCAATGATGTGAATAATGAGATTTTTGTTCATCCTATAATCAGGGCTATAACAATACATTTTCTTGTTGGTTATTACCATCCTTTTGCTGATGGCAATGGTCGTACGGCAAGAGCTCTATTTTATTGGTATCTGTTGAAGTCAAACTATTGGCTTGTGCAATATCTGTCTATTTCTCGTATCATTAGGGGCTCGAAAAATGCTTACGAAAAGGCATTTATTTATTCCGAAGTTGACGGAAATGACATAGGATATTTCATACAATATAATCTGGACGTGCTTCTTAAGTCATTTGACGCATTGAGTCGATATATCAAACGGAAGAATAATGAGAAAAAGAAGGCAGAAAAGCTTTTGCGTCTTGGAAATGTAACTGAACGTCAGTCTCAGATTTTGAGTTTATGCATCGAAAATCCGGACATTGTGCTTGTCTCGACCGATATTGTGAGTAGATTTGGAGTGACCCCTAATACAGCAAAATGCGATTTAAGAAAATTGACCGAAAAGGGGTATTTGAGTGAGATTAGTCTGAACGGCAGAACAAAGGGTTATATACGCTCTGAAAATTTTGAACAGCTTATCGGGAAAATCCGATAATACGGTTATCGCAATTTATCGTAATTTATCGTAAATTGCGATAAATTAAAAGATAACTATTTGGCAATCAATAGTATAGCGCGTTGCGGTTGTTAAACTTGTATGACAAAACAAGACGCTCCTTATGACTTAGTGGGATAAGGTTCATCTCATTAAAAAAGTTTAGCTGCAGTTTATCAATATTGTCCTAAATAATTTTGAAAAAAATAAAAAAGGAAGTTGAAAACTA